>CAJKDR010000053.1 GCA_905198755.1 uncultured Clostridiaceae bacterium | reverse complement strand
TTATAATAAAACATTTTTCCAAAAAAGTCAATGTTTTTTCTTAAAATTGTTGACTTTTTTTTGTTTTTATATTAGAATATATAAGTATTTTATATGATTAATGTAAATATTTACTTCTCCCCGGTGGTGAATATTTATATTTATAGAAAAACAAATAATGAATGGAGGGTAATTTTTTGCCATGAATAATACTACATATAGTGTAAAGAAAAATGAAATTGAAAGAAAATGGTATATAATTGATGCAGCAAATAAACCTTTAGGTAGAGTTGCAACAGAAGCTGCAAAATTATTAAGAGGAAAACACAAACCAACTTTTACACCAAACTTAGATGTTGGTGATCATGTTATCATATTAAATTGTAATCAAGTAATTTTAACAGGTAACAAATTAAATCAAAAAGTTTATAGACATCATTCAGGATATATTGGTGGAATGAAAGAAACTTCTGCTAAAGATATGTTAGAAAAAAATCCTGAAAAAGCTATGATGTTAGCAGTAAAAGGAATGCTTCCACACAATAGTTTAGGAGCACAACAATTAAAGAAATTAAGAGTATATGCTGGTAGCGAACATGAAAATGCAGCACAAAAACCAGAAGCTTGGAATTTTTAATCATAGAAAGAGGAGGAAAATTAAATGCCTAAAGCAAAATCAGAAAAAATAGTATTTTATGGTACTGGTAGAAGAAAAAGTTCTGTTGCTAGAGTTAGATTAGTAGAAGGAACTGGTAAAATAACTATCAATGGTAAAGATATAGATGAATATTTAGGACTAGAAACTTTAAAGGTTATAGTAAAACAACCTTTAGTTGCTACAAATACTTTATCTAAATATGATGTAATTGTTAAAGTTACAGGTGGAGGATTCACTGGTCAAGCTGGTGCAATTCGTCATGGTATAGCAAGAGCTCTATTAGAAGCAAATGCTGAATATAGACCAACATTAAAATCTAATGGATATTTAACAAGAGATCCAAGAATGAAAGAAAGAAAGAAATATGGTCTTAAAAAAGCTAGACGTGCTCCACAATTTAGTAAGAGATAGAATTTCAAAATTAAAACTCGAAAGTTTAAACTTTCGAGTTTTTTGTTTTATATAAAATTAATTTTTTCATTCTTTATCTTATAAAATCTTCAAATAGTTTTGCTCCCGTTTCAAAGAATTGATTATCTTTTATCATTTCTTCTATTTCTTCCTTAGTTTTCCAAAAAACACTTTCTACTTCTTCTTCTTGCAATTTACATTCATTTATATCTATGTCTCTTTTCATATAATATGCATTACACATTACTACATTATTCTTTAACCATCTTCCTTTAAATTCTAGTTCTTCTTCATCAACATCTATTCCGATTTCTTCTTTTATCTCTCTTACCATTGCTTCTTTAAGTGTTTGTCCAGCCTGCACATGTCCTCCTGTTGAAGAACATTTATGTCCTTTCTGTATAGAGGCCCTTTGAATTAAAAATTCTCCGTTACTGTTTTCCATATAACATATGACTACATTAAAATATCTTCCTTCTGGTACTTCTCCTCCTCTTACCATTGTTTTCCCTGTTAGTTTGTCATTTTCTATATAATATAAATCTAAATATTCCATATTTGCCTCCTTTTATTTTTTTGCATATTATATCACATATGATTTACAATATATAGTTTATATATCAAAAAATGTAAATACTAAAGTATTTACATTTTTTGATGTTGTTTATTTCTTTCTTTTTCTCCTAAAATATTTATTGCTTCCTCTAAATATTTTTTTACTTCATCATCTAACACTTCGGAGTCTCTTATTGATATTAATCCCTCTAAATCATTATGCTTAAGCATAGTATTTATGCTTCTTCTCCATGTTGAGTTTTCGTTTTCAATCTCATCTCTAATTCTTTCCATAAGAGTCCACCTCTTTTACATCTTTCTGAATACTCCTGCTACTTTTCCTAATATTTTGCAATCTGGTACTATTATTGGATCCATTGTAGAGTTTTCTGGTTGTAATCTAATATAATCTTTTTCTTTATAGAATGTTTTTACAGTTGCTTCATCTTCTATTAATGCTACTACAATTTCTCCATTATTAGCAACATTTTGTTTTTTTACTAAAATATAATCTCCATCTAATATTCCTGCTTCGATCATACTTTCACCTCTAACAGTAAGCATAAAGCTTTCTGAATTTCCAACAAAGTCTATTGGAATTGGAAATGTATCTGTTATATTTTCTACTGCAAGTATTGGTGCTCCTGCTGTTATTTTTCCAATTACAGGTACATCAACCATTTCTCTACCAGTATAAAAATCTTTTCTTGATTCTGTTGTTGCCTTTCCAGAACTTCCTTTTAATAGTTTTAATGTTCTACCTTTTTGTGATTCTTTTTTTATGTACCCTTTTTCTTCTAATTTTGCAAGATATCCATGCACTGTTGCTGTTGATTTTAACCCAACAGCCTTTCCTATTTCTCTAACTGATGGTGGGTAACCATTAACTTGTGATTGTTTTTCTATGTAATCTAATATTGCTCTTTCTCTTTTATTAATAGTATTTGGATCTCTCTTTGCCATAGCTTATTCATCCTCTCATTTTTAATTTCAATAATTTTAGTTCGTTCATTTTTTTGTACATACATATAATATCATACGAACACCTATATGTCAAACAAATTTTTGTATTTTTTATTAATTTCTAATTTACATAATTAACATTGTCTATTTTTGACGAATATAATATATAAAACATAGAGAAAGGTGTTTTATAATGATTGCAAATATTTTTTCAGCTATTCTTTTTAGTATTGCAGCAAATATAGACAATATAGTTATAGGTATTGCTTATGGTGCTAATAAAATTAAAATTAAAGTTTCTTCAAATTTATTAATAGCCACTCTTACAACTATTGGTACATTTATTGCAATGTATACTGGTAAGTTTTTATCACATATTATTTCTTATAATACAGCAAATATATTAGGTTCTTCTATTATTATTCTATTAGGTATATTCTTTTTTATAAAAAATGTTATTGAATTAAACAAAAACAAAGAAGATAATATTTCAAAATATGCATTAGAAAGTGATAAAGACAATTCTCATTATATTGATATAAAAGAGTCAATTGGTGTTGGCTTAAGTTTAGCTATTAATAATGCTCGGTACACGGTATTATAGTAAGTACTGCTGGTATAAACATTTTATTTTCATTAACATCTACTTTCATATTTAGTATATTTTTTCTTAGTATCGGAATAATTTTAGGTAAAAAAATAATTGGAAAATTCATAGGCAAATTTTCCAATCTATTATCTGGTATTTTATTGATATTATTAGGAATTATCGAATTGCTATTGTAAATATTTTAGTTATACCACTCAAACTCCCATTCTAGAATTTTAACTGTATCTCCTTCTTTTATCCCCATATTTTTTAGTCTTGCTTCTATTCCTAGTTCATTTAATTGTCTTTGGAAATAATGCATTGATTCATTATCTTGAATATTAACTCTTCCCATCAATCTTTCTACTGCTGGTCCAGATACTATATATTCTCCATCTATTACTTCTACGTCAAATTCATCTTTATCCTCTTTTAATGTATATACGACTCTTTCTTCTGTTTCTTCAATTAATTCTTCTTTTGGAAGTTCCTTTAACAATTCAGATACTCTTGTCATTAATTCTTTTATTCCTTCTCCTGTTGCTGCTGATATCTTAAATAATTCTAAATTATTTTCTTTTGCTAGTTTTTCCACTTCTTTATATAGTGTGTCATCTTGCATAACATCTATTTTATTTGCAACTATTATTTGTTTTCTAGTTGCTAGTTTTTCACTATATTTCTTTAGCTCTTTATTAATAGTATTAAAATCATCTACAGGATTTCTTCCCTCTTGTCCTGATATATCTAGAAAATGCAATAATAATCTTGTTCTTTCCACATGACGTAAGAATTGTATACCTAATCCTACTCCATCACTTGCACCTTCTATTATTCCTGGTATATCTGCAATTACAAAGCTATCTCCATATTCTCCTTTTACAACTCCAAGATTTGGAACTATTGTTGTAAAATGATAATCTGCTATTTTAGGTTTAGCCGATGTAACTCTTGATATAAAAGTTGACTTTCCAACATTAGGAAATCCCAATAGCCCTACATCTGCTAATAATTTTAACTCTAATATAAATTCTTTCTCTATTCCCTTTTCACCATCTCTTGCAAATCTAGGGGCTTGTCTTGTAGATGTAGCAAAGTGGCTGTTACCTTTTCCTCCCTTTCCTCCAGGAAGTATTTTTTCAACTTGTCCAGGATTTGAAAGGTCTGTAACCACTTTTCCTGTTTCTGCATCTTTTACAATTGTTCCAATTGGTACATCTATATATAAGTCTTCTCCACTTTTTCCGAATCTATGGCTTCCTTCTCCATTTTTTCCATTTTCTGCTTTAAATTTTCTTTTGTATCTAAAATCTAATAATGTGTTTACATCTGGATCAACGCGAAAATATATACTTCCACCTCTTCCGCCATCTCCTCCATCTGGCCCACCTGCAGCAACATATTTTTCTCTTCTAAATGTAACTGCACCATTACCACCATCACCAGATTTTGCTGTAATTTTAACATAATCTATGAACATTTATTTTTCCTCCAAATTTATTTTTCCATTTTATTCTTATTTATATTAAATGAATCATAATCTATATTTAGTATCTCCATATTTAAATAATTATAAATAACTATTTCCTTGTTTGCTGAATTAATCGTAAATGTGTTTGTTGTCATGACTTGATTCAATTCTGGATATTTTCTAAAGTCTTTAAATATTGAATTATTATATTCATCCCCCTCATAATTTAGTATATTCACTAATGTTTTCATGTCACTCGAACTAATTTTTATGTTTTTTAGTAATTCTGTTATTTTTTCTTGCCTATTCAAAGTTTCCTGATTTCTTATCACTCTATGATAAGATTGTTTATTTATATAGTGATTTGCTCTTCCATACTTGTTTTCTATATTAGTAATTTGAATACTTGCTGTACCAACCTCAATATTTATAGCTTTATTTTCTTTTAAATCTAATACATTAACACTGAATCCTGATGCTGTTTTTATTTCGTTACATTTATTTATTATCTCTTTGATGTTTTTACATCTCAAAATTTCTCTGGATAGAACATATCTTGAAACATTATCTATATTAATCATTGAGCTATATATATAATTACATGAAATTACTATTCCATAATTATTCCATGCAAATGCTCCTCCTACTAATTGTCTAGCTTTTGTATAACCTACAATCCAATTGTTTCCTATGTTATATTTTACCAAACATACTGTTTCACTTCCATCCATAAGATCATCTTCATTATGTGCAAACAATATCTCTTTTTCATTCTTTTTAACTATAATTGTACTACAACCATTTACAGCTCCAAATAGTTCAGGACAAAACATTAATAATAGTGCATCTCTAGAAACTTTTGCCCCATCTGCTCTTCCATATATTTCTTCTAAACATTTAGGTGCTTTCAGTTCTATTTTTTCTTTCACATTTTCTAAAATATTTTTTACTTCATCATATTTTAGTTTTTGTTCATATTTTCCTATTTTCTCTTGAAAATAAGTTTGAAATTTCTTTCCTATTTCTACACCAACCTCATATTCTGTTCCTGATATTTCTAATATATCCATTTATATCCTCTCTTTAATAGTCTATTTTCATTGCGTGTTTAACTTTTTCCATTGTTTTTTTAGCTTCTGTTTGCGCTTTAGCTGTTCCTTCCATTAGAATTTTTTTCAATTCTTCTGGCCTTTCTTCATAATATTTTCTTTTTTCTCTTATTGGTTCTAATGTTTTTATAATGTTAGCTATTAATTGTTTTTTACAAGCTACACATCCACGTTTTCCAGCTTTACATTCCTCGCAAACTGCTTTTACTTCTTCTTTGCTACTAAATAAATTATGATAATAAGCTACCATACATACATCTGGGTTTCCTAAGTCGTCTTTTCTTATTCTATTTGGATCAGTTAGTGCTCCCATAACTTTTTTAGTTATTTCTTCATCAGAATCTGATAAATACACTGCATTTCCTAATGATTTTCCCATTTTTTCGTTTCCATCTAATCCCTTGATTCTTTTGTTAGAACTCAATACTGCTTCTGGTTCTTTTAGAGTTTCTCCATATATACTATTAAATTTTCTTACAATTTCTCTACATTGTTCAATAAGTGGAAGTTGATCTTCTCCTACTGGTATTAATTCTCCTGCAAATGCTGTTATATCCGCAGCTTGGCTTACAGGATATCCTAAAAATCCATATGTAACACTTTCTCCAAATATCTCCTTTTTTTGCGCTATTTCTGTTTTTACAGTAGGGTTTCTTTGAAGTCTTGCTATTGTAACTAAATTTGAATAGAATACTGTCAACTCAGCTATTTCTGGTATCATTGATTGCAAAAATATTGTTGTCTTAGAAGGATCAATTCCTACTGATAAATAGTCTAACAAAACATTATAAACATTATCTCTAACTTTTTGAGGATTATTAAAATTGTCTGTTAATGCTTGCACATCTGCAATCATTACAAATCTCTCTAAGTTATCGTCTTCTTGCATTTTTACTCTATTTTGCAACGAACCAAAATAATGTCCTATATGTAATTTTCCTGTTGGTCTATCTCCTGTTAGAATTCTTTTCTTTTCCATTGTCTCTCCTCCGTTTTAATATTTTATTTTTTCTCTTATACATACAAGTCTTTTTTCTATTGTACTTTCAATTTTCTCCCTTGACTCTGGTTCTTAAGGCAA
>CAJKDR010000052.1 GCA_905198755.1 uncultured Clostridiaceae bacterium | reverse complement strand
CGCAGGATTTACAAAACAAGAATATTTATTAATAGAAAAATTACTTAAGATGGCTAAAAAACTTACTATATCAATATGTACAGATAATTTATTAGAAAATACAAATCCAGATATTGATATATTTTACCCAAATAAAATAGCTGCCAACAGAATAAAAGAATTAGCAAAGAAAAATAATGTATTAATTGAAGAAGATGTTATTTTAGAAAAAAGATATAGATATAAAAATAGAGAATTGTATAAATTGGAAGATAGCTTAGCAACTTCAAAAAAAGATAAATATGAAGAAAATGTTGAAAATATAAAAATGTTTTTAGCAAGTAATCCATATTCAGAAGTCGAATATATGGCTAACAACATTATAGAATTAGTAAGAGATAAAAACTATCAATATAGGGATATTGCAATTATAACAAAAGATATAACTAAATATTCAGGGTTGATAAAAGCTATATTTGGTAAATATGAAATACCAGTATTTATAGATGAAAAACAAGATTTAAGTCAAAATATATTGGTAAAATACATAACAGCATTTTTAGACATATTTGCAAAGAATTGGTCTATAGATGCAATGTTTAATTATATAAAATCAGGATTCCTAAATATTAACCAAGAAGATATTTTTGTACTAGAAAATTATTGCAAGAACTTAGGAATAAAAGGCATAAAAAAATATTCAGAAGAATGGAAAATACAAACAGGCTCAAATTATGATTTAGATAAATTAAATACACTAAGAAAAAATATAGTAACACCATTATTAGATTTTAGAAAAAAATTAAATAATAGCAAAACAGTTACAGATATTTCAAAGAGCTTATATGAGTTTTTAATAGAAAATAATATAAACCAAAGAGTAGAACAAAAATCAGAAGAATTACAAAAAGAAGGAAAAATAGATTTAGCTAATATATATAATACGAGTTGGAATATATTAATAGAAATATTAGATGAGATGGTGCTAGTTTTAGGAGATAAAAAAGTATCATTTGAAAAATATTCTGAATTGTTAAGAATAGGATTAACAATTAGCTCACTAGGAAAAATACCAGCAACATTAGATGAAGTAACAGTTGGTGATGTAGATAGATCAAGAAGCTCTAAAAAGAAAGTTGTATTTATAATAGGATTAAATGATGGAGTGTTCCCAAGTAATAATAAGAATGAAGGTTTCATAGACGATAATGAAAGAATATACTTAAAAGAAAATGGAATAGAGCTTGCAAAAACTTTAACAGAACAGATATATGATGAAAATTTTAATATATACAAGGCATTCACAATACCAGAAGAAATACTTTATCTGTCATATTTAGCATCAGACTCAGACGGAAAAGGCTTAAGAAAATCTATATTAGTAAATAAAGTTAAAAAAATATTTCCTAAAATGCAAGAAGAAAGTGATATTACACAAAAAGATATTAATATATCAACTAAAAATGCAACATTTGATATGCTACTTACAAAGTTAAGAAAGTTTTTTGATGGAGAAGAAATAGAAGATATCTGGTTTGAATTATATGAAATATATAGCAAAGATAAAGAATATAAAGAAAAATTAGATAATGCAATACAAGGATTTTTTTACACAAATATACCAGAAAATATCAGTAAAGAAAATATAAAAAAATTATATGGAGACACATTAAAAACAAGTATATCAAGACTAGAAACATACAGAAGATGTGCATTTTCATATTATATTAAATATGGATTAAAGTTATCAGATAAAACTGAATTTAAACTAGAGAGTTTAGATACAGGAACATTTATGCATGAAGTAATAGACGAGTTTTTTACAACAATAAATGATAATGGCTTAAACTTAAGAAAGCTAGAAGATGAAGAAATAGAAAAAATATTAGATAATATAATAAATGAAAAATTAGCACTTAATAAAAATTATATATTTAACAGTACACCTAAATATACAATTTTAACTAATAGGTTAAAAAAAGTAATTAAAAAATCAATAAAATATATAATACAAACAATAAAATTAAGTGACTTTAATGTGTTTGGAAATGAAATAGAATTCGGTGAAAACAAAAAATACAGTCCAATAGAAATACAATTAGAAAATAATCAAAAAGCAGAAATAATAGGAAAAATAGATCGAGTAGACATAGCAGAAAATGAAGATGGAAGATATATAAGAATAATAGATTACAAATCATCAATAAAAAATATAGACTTAAACGAAGTGATGGCAGGAATACAAATACAATTATTAACATATCTAGATGCAATAACAAAAGAAGAAAAAGCAAATCCTGCTGGAATATTGTATTTTAATTTAATAGAACCAATAATAAAAACAAAAAACAGAAATATAACAGATGAAGAATTAGAAAATGAAATTAGAAATAATTTTAAAATGAATGGTTTGATATTGGGAGATGTAAAAGTTGTACAAATGATGGATAAAAGTTTAATAACATCAGGAAAATCAAATATAGTACCAGCATATATAGATAAAAACGGAGATATAAGTAAATCAAAATCAAGTACTGTGAATTCGATGGAATTCAAAAAGTTACAAGAGCAAATAAATGTTATATTAAAGCAAATTTCTAAAGAAATACTAACTGGAAGAATAGAACCAAATCCAGTGTATATATCAAAAAAGAAAACAACACCATGTTTGTATTGTAACTATAAATCAATATGTGGATTTAATCCAGAATTAAAAGGAAATAATTATAAATATATACCAAACCTAAATAAGAGTGAAATTTTAAATAAATTGGGAGAATAATATGAATGATTTATCTAATGAAAATGTAATTCATGTAAAAAATGGAAATGTAGAATATATTCAATTTAGAAGATTATTAGAATATAATAATTTAAAACACTGCTTTACACTAATCCCACTAAATTTTGGAGGATTTGATAATTATAATCAAAACAAAGAAAACATAACAAAAGATTATCAAAAAATATGTAATGAATTAAATATAAAATACGAAAATCTATGTAGACCAAAACAAACACACACAGATGTAGTCAAAAATATAGGAAAAAATGATGAAGGAATATATTTAGAAAAATTCTTTGATGTAGACGGGTTAATAACAAACGAAAAAGAAAAAGCATTAGTAGTAGCATTTGCAGACTGCACACCGCTTTTATTCTATGATCCAGTAAAAAATGTAATATCAAATGTGCATTCAGGATGGAAAGGTACAGTACAAATGATAGGGAAAAAAGCAGTAGAAAAAATGACAAAAGACTATGGATGTAAGCCAGAAAATATAATTTGTTGTATAGGACCAACAATACGAAAATGTCATTTCGAAGTGCAAGATGATGTAAAAGAAATATTTTATAATAAATTTAAAGAAATAATAGATATTGAAAAATATATATTTCCAAAAGAAAAAAAGAATAAAGAAGAAGTAAATAAATATTACATAGATACAGTTTCAATAAACAAAGAAATATTGTTAAAGGCAGGATTAAAAGAAGAAAACATTGTAGATAGTAAAATATGCACAGTATGTAATAAAGAAAAAATACATTCATATAGAGCACATGGAAAAGAGTCAGGAAGAAATATAACAATAATGGAATTAAACTAAAGGAGATGTGTTAAATTGATTATTGCAAATAAAATAAAACCGGGTGATACAATAGGAGTTGTAGCACCATCTAATCCTATAATAGGTGATAATATAGAAGAGCTAAAAAAGGCTAAAGAAATACTAGAAAAAGACGGATTTAAAGTTATATTTTCTAAAAATATATTTTCAAATACAAATAGATATACAGCAACAGCAAAAGAAAAAGCTGAAGATATAAATGAAATGTTTAAAAACAAAGAAGTAAAAATGATTTGGTGTGCTAAAGGTGGTAATAACTCGAATTCTGTATTTGAATATTTAGACTATGAAGCAATAAAAGAAAATCCCAAAATAATATGTGGTTATAGTGATATAACATCACTTACAAATATAATACATGAAAAAACAGGATTAGTAACATTTAGTGGAACAAATTTCAAAACAATAGCAACAGATGAAACCAATTACAGTTACGAAGAAGCAATAAAAAGATTTGTAAAAGGCAGCTTAGAAATAGGAAAGGAAAAAACAGGTTATAAAACAATAAAAGAAGGAACAGCAGAAGGAGAATTAGTAGGGGGAAATCTATTTTTAACAAGAGGAGTGGTTTGCGGAAAATATTCAATATCTTTCAAAAACAAAATATTGTTTTTAGAAGAGTTAGGAATAGAAACAGAACCAGCAGTAATCAATAATTTCTTATATTATATGAAACAAAATGGAGTATTTGATGAAATAAAAGGATTATGGCTTGGAAATTATGAACATGAAAGTAAAATAACAATAGAAGAAATTGTACAAGAAGTTTTAGGTGATGAATATGATTTTCCAATTATAAAATCAAATAACTTTGGACATTGTGAAACAAAAACCGTAATACCAATAGGCACAAAAGCAAGAATTGATACAAACGAAAAAGAAAAAATAAAGTTATTAGAAAAGTGTGTAAAATAAGGAGTAAAGAATGTATAATAGTTGGGAAGAATTAGAAGAAGGAATAAAAAATTGTAACAAATGTAAATTATGCAATGGCAGACACAATATTGTATTAGGAGAAGGCAATAAAAATGCAACAATAATGTTTATAGGAGAGGGGCCTGGCGCAGATGAAGACATGCAAGGATTTCCATTTGTAGGAAAAGCAGGACAATTAATGAATAAAGCATTTGAAGCACTAGAAATAGAAAGAGAAAATGTATATATAACAAACATAGTAAAATGTAGACCACCTCAAAATAGAGTTCCAGCAAAAGAAGAATCAACAGCATGTATGGATTACTTAAGAAGTCAAGTAATGTTAGTAAAGCCTAAAATAGTAATATTATTAGGAAGTACAGCACTAAAAAATATATTGGGAGATGAATATGGAATAACAAAAACAAGAGGAACATGGATAGAAAGGAAGGAAATTCTATACATGCCAACATTTCACCCAGCAGCATTATTACGAGATGAAACTAAGAAAATAGATTTTTGGAGAGACTTAAAAAAAGTAAAAGAAAAATTGGAGGAAATACAAAATGAACAATAAATATTTTAAGCCAATAGATTATAAAGAAGTAAGCAAAAAAATAGCTTATCAAGGAAAAAGAATAAGAGTAGAAGAAATAGAATATTTAAATGGAGAAAAGAAAATATTTAGAGAACATGTAAAAGCAGGAAAAGCATCAGTTATACTTCCAATAACAGAAGATGGAAAAGTAATAATGATACAAGAACCAAGAACACCAATAGAAACAGTAATACTTGGACTGCCAGCAGGAATGATAGAAAAAGGAGAAGAAGCAGATAAAGCAGCAATAAGAGAATTAGAAGAAGAAACAGGGTATCTGGCACAAAGTATAGAACATTTAATAACATATTATCCAGCAGTAGGATACTCAGATGAGAAAATAGAAATATATGTAGCTAAAAACATGAAAAAAACAAAACAACACTTAGATCCAACAGAAGACATTAAAGTTATAGAATTGCCAATGGAAGAAGTAATAGAAATGATAGATAAAGGAGAATTCAAAACAGCAAGCACAATGATAGCTTTAATGTATTATTTAAGAAAAAATAATAAATAGAGGTAGTAAATGAAAATAGAAAATATAAAACAAAAAGCAGAATATTGTTTAAATTGTAAAACCAAACCATGTAGAACAGGATGTCCACTTCAAAATAATATACCAAGTTTTATAAAGAATATAAAAGAAGGAAACTATAAAGAAGCTGTAAATGTACTTGCAGAAACAACAATATTTGAACCAATATGTGGTAGAATATGTCCTCACAAATCACAATGCGAAGGAAGTTGCGTACGAGGAATAAAAGGAGAAAGTGTTCAAATAGGAGACCTAGAAGCATCTGTTGGAGACTTTATAATAGAAAATAAAATAAAGCAAAATGTAGAGTCAACAAATGGAAAAAGAATAGCAGTAATCGGCTCAGGTCCATCTGGACTTGCTGTTTCTAATTATTTATCAGTAAGAGGGTACCTAGTAACAATTTATGAAAAACATTCAAAGTTAGGTGGATTATTAAGATATGGCATACCAGAATTTAGATTACCAAAGACTTTATTAGATAGTTGGTTAGAAAATTATGTGTTGAATGAAAATATAGAAGTAAAAACAAATACTGAACTTGGAAAAGATATAACTCTTGAACAATTAAAAGAAAAATATGAAGCAATAGTTTTATCATTTGGAGCAAATGTATCAAATAAAATGAACATACCTGGGGAAGAATTAGACTTTGTATTAGGAGGAAATGAACTGCTAGAATATAAAAAAATGCCAGATTTTAAAGATAAAAAAGTAGCAGTAATAGGTGGCGGAAATGTAGCAATGGATACATCAAGAACAATAAAGAAAATGGGAGCAAAAGATGTATATGTTATATATAGAAGAGCAGAAGAACAAATGCCATCAGAAAGAAAAGAAATAGAATCAGCCAAAAATGAAGGAATAGAATTTATATTTCAAACAAATATATTAAAAATATTAAAAAGTAACCAAATAGAATGTATAAAAACAGAACTTGTAGAAAAACAAGGAGAAACAAGAAAAGTACCAGTGAATATAGAAGGTAGCAATTACTTAATGGATATAGATTATGTGGTAATGGCAGTTGGAGCAAAATCAAATGAAAAAGTAATAAAAAAACTAAACTTAGAAACAACAAAATGGGGTTGTATAAAAGTAGATGAAAATTATAAAACATCAGATTCAAAAATATATGCTGTTGGAGATTTAATTGGCACAAAGCAAACAGTTGCATGGGCAGCAAGAAGCGGATTTGAATGTGCAAAAATA
>CAJKDR010000051.1 GCA_905198755.1 uncultured Clostridiaceae bacterium | reverse complement strand
AATGATATGCAATACAAATTACAATTTATTTAAATATTGAAATATAAATATAATTGTGATATTATATTTTTGTTTAAAGAAAGGTGGTTTTTTTATGGAACAAGATATAGTTGCAGTTGTTTTAGCTGCTGGAAAAGGTACAAGAATGAAATCTAATAAATCAAAACTTGTACATAAAATATATGGAAAAGAATTAGTAAAAAGGGTGGTTGAAACAGCTGAAAAGTCTGATATAAAAGATATAATTGCAGTTGTTGGATATAAAAAAGAAGAAGTACAAAAAGTATTAGGAGATACTGTTAAGTATGCATATCAGGAAGAAATGCTAGGAACAGGTCATGCAGTTTTACAAGCAGAAGAATACTTAGAAGGAAGAAAAGGAAAAGTTGTAGTATTAAATGGTGATGTGCCAATAATTAGACCAGAAACTATAAAGAAGCTAATAGAAAAAAGTATAAAAAATAAAGAATATGCAACAGTGCTTACAGCAATATACAATAATCCAACAGGATATGGAAGAATAATACGTGATGATGGTGGCAATGTAAAAGAAATAGTTGAAGAAAAAGATTTATCAGAAGAACAAAAATCAAATAAAGAAATAAATGCAGGTATTTACTGCTTTGATATAGATGAACTATTAAAAGCTTTAAAAGAACTTAAACCTAATAATGCACAAGGAGAATTATATTTAACAGATGTAGTAAAAATAATGAATGATAAAGGATTAAAAACAGGAGCAGTAATAGTAAAAGATAATACAGAAATATTAGGCGTAAACGATAGAATGCAATTAGAATTATTAACAAAAGTATTAAAAATGCGAATAAACCAATATCATATGCAAAATGGTGTAACAATAGAAGATATGGATAATACATACATATATGATGATGTTGAAATTGGAATGGATACAGTAATACATCCAAACACAACTATTAAAAGTGATGTAGTTATAGGAGAAAATTGTGAAATAGGACCAAATGCTTATATAAGAGAAGGTTGTAGATTAGCAAATACAGTAAAAATAGGAAGCTTTGTAGAAATTAAAAAAGCAGTCATTGGGGAAGGAACAAAGGTACCACACTTATCTTATATGGGAGATTGTGAGATAGGAGGAAAAACTAATATAGGATGTGGAACTATAACATGTAACTATGATGGATTTAATAAGAGTAAAACTATTATAGGAGAACATTCATTTATTGGTTCAAATACAAACTTAGTGGCACCAGTAACATTAGGAGAAAACTCATTTGTTGCAGCAGGATCTACTATAACTGATGATGTACCATCTGATGCATTAGCAATAGCAAGACAGAGACAAAGAAACATAGATGGATGGAACAAGAAATAAAATCTTGATTTTTACCTAAAAATGTAATATAATTTCTTACATATGTTTAGTGATAGAGGAGAATAAAATGAAAGCAATAGATATTAGAAATAAATATTTAAATTATTTTGAAAAACATGGACATAAAGTAATACCAAGTGCACCATTAATACCAGAAAATGATCCATCTGTATTATTTAATACAGCAGGTATGCAACCTTTAGTACCATATTTGTTAGGAAAAAAACATCCAGAAGGAACACGATTAACAGACTATCAAAAATGTGTTAGAACTAACGATATAGATGAAGTGGGAGACAATAGACATTTAACTTACTTTGAAATGCTTGGAAATTGGTCTTTAGGAGACTACTTTAAAAAAGAAGCTATTAGTATGAGTTTTGAATTCTTAACAAAAGAATTAAATATTCCAGTAGAAAAATTATCTGTAACATGTTTTGCAGGTGACGAGGATTGTCCAAGAGATGAAGAAACAGCAAGTATATGGAAAAGTGTAGGCATACCAGAAAATCATATATATTATTTTGGAAAAGATGATAACTGGTGGATAGCAGGAGAAGAAGGACCTTGTGGACCAGATACAGAGATGTTCTATGATACAGGAAAACCAGCTTGTAGTGAAGAATGTAATCCATCATGTGATTGTGGTAAATATGTTGAAATATGGAATAACGTATTTATGGAATATTATAAAAACAAAGACGGTTCATATTCAAAATTAAAACAAAAAAATGTTGATACTGGTCTAGGATTAGAAAGAATGGCAATGCTTTTACAAGGAAAAGAAACACCATTTGACATAGAAGTATTTAAACCAGTAATGGATAAACTTGCAGAATTACAAAAAAATGATTATATAGATAGCAGAAGAATTGTTACAGAACATTTACGTACAAGTATGATGATAATATCAGATGGTGGAAGACCAAGTAATGTTGATAGAGGATATGTTTTAAGAAGATTAATTAGAAGAATGACAAGACATATGAATAAGCTAGAAATAAACTTGGATGAGATACCAAACATAATAGATTTGTATATTGATACATTAAAAGACTTATACCCAGAACTAGATAAAAATAGAGAAACAATAAAAAATGTAATAGTAGAAGAAAAAAATAAATTTATAAAAACATTAGCAAATGGAGAAAAAGAATTCAACAAAGAAGCTGTAAAAGCAAAAGAAACAGGAAAAAATATGCTAGAAGGAGCAATTGTTTTTAGACTATATGATACATTTGGATTTCCACCAGAAGTTACAAATGAACTAGCAAAAGAAAACAATTTGAAAATAGACCTAGAAGGATTTAATAAACTATTTAAAGAACATCAAGAAAAATCAAGAGAAGGTGCTAAACAAAAATTTAAAGGTGGACTAGCAGATCAAAGCGAAGAATCTATAGCATATCATACAGCAACACATCTTTTAAATGCAGCATTAAAAGAAGTAATAGGAAAAGATGTACATCAAAGAGGATCAAATATAACATCAGAAAGAATGAGATTTGACTTTTCTTGTGACCATAAAATGACAGACGAAGAAAAAACTAAAACAGAAGAGTTAGTTAATAAATGGATAGATGAATCTTTAGAAGTAAAATGTGAAGAAATGTCAAAAGAAGAAGCAATAAAATCTGGAGCTGAATGTATGTTTATAGAAAAATATCCAGACATAGTTACAGTATATACAATAGGAAATATTTCAAAAGAATTATGCGGTGGGCCTCATGTAAAAAATACTAAGGAATTAGGTCATTTCAAAATAAAGAAAGAAGAGGCATCTTCAGCAGGTGTTAGAAGAATAAAAGCTATATTAATTAAATAGGAGGAAAGAAAAGTGGATGATTGTATTTTTTGTAAAATAGTTAAAGGTGAAATACCATCAGAAAAAGTATATGAAGATGAAGAAATATTAGCGTTTAAAGATATAAGTCCTATTACTCCAGTTCATATCTTGATTATTCCAAAAAAACACATAGCATCAGCTGATGATATAGAAGAAGCCGATGAAGCTGTTATAGGAAGAATCTTTACAGTAATAAAAAAAATAGCCAAAGAAAACAACTTAACTAATGGATATAGAATAGTAAATAACTGTGGGGAAGACGGAAGACAAGCGGTGAAACATTTACATTTTCATTTGTTGGGTGGAAGAAAACTAGGAACAGATGCATAAATTTACATAAAACAATACAAAAGGTATGTAAAATATGATATAATAAAAATATATGTATGATATTTTACATAGGAGGAAATAATATGTTTAAAAAAAATAATAGTATGTTTAGTACTAGTAAATATGGTAACTTATTAACAGTTATACTTGTAATTGCTATTATAGCTATCATAGGAATTATAATATTTATAGGATATATAAAAAATATTATATTGAAAAAGGTGCAGAAGAAGCAGTAGCACAATTTGAAAATATAACAGGAAATAACGACAATAATGTGGTTGATAATACAACCAAGCAAGATTTGTCAGCAATAGGAGAAGGAATGGACTCTACATCAGGTTCATCAGGAGTAAAGACAACATATAAAGGATTCAATGTAGTAGGAACAATTCAAATACCAAAAATAAATTTAAAGTATCCTGTATTAGAAAAAGTAACTAAAAAATCATTAGAGACATCAGTAGCATTTTTATATGGACCAGGATTAAATGAAGTAGGTAATAATGTTATAATAGGACACAACTATAGAAATGGAACAATGTTTTCAAATGTAAAAAAATTAGAAAACGGTAATAGTATTTATATAACAGACTTAACAGGAAGAAAAGTGAAATATGTTATATATAAAATATATAGAGCATCAGGAGATGATGCATCATATATGACAAGAAATACAAATGGAAAAAGAGAAATATCATTATCAACATGTACTGATGATAGTAAAGCAAGAACAATAGTGTGGGCAAGAGAAGAATAAAAATTTATAAAAATTAAGATAAACACTTGACAAAATATAAATAAATATGTAAAATATTAATTGCACTGCTAAGTAATATTGGCAGTGCAATATGGTGGATGTAGCGTAGTTGGTTAACGCGCCAGTTTGTGGCACTGGAGACCGTGGGTTCGAGTCCCATCTTCCACCCCAGATACGTTTACCAACTACAAATGAGTAAACCAAAATAATACATTGGGCTGTAGCCAAGCGTGCATGAGCATGTTAAGAGTACGCAGTACGAATTACATGGTCAGTATGCAGGGAGTGAGCTCAAAGCGAACGAGTCGTAGTAGAGCAACTTAGAAATTATAGAAGACTTATTCGTGACTAAAAATTAAATTATATTGGGCTGTAGCCAAGCGGTAAGGCACCAGACTTTGACTCTGGCATGCGCTAGTTCGAATCTAGCCAGCCCAGCCATTTAAAGCAAATCATTATGGTTTGCTTTTTTTATGTTAAAAAGAAGATGTAATATAGATGCAATAAATTTGTAATAAAAAAATAATATTTTCTACAATAATGATAGTAGTAAGAAATAATGAGCTTAAACATTATGAAACACATATATATCTATATACTACTATTTTTTCTTATGATATAATATGACCAATAAATTATATAAGGGGGAAAAGAAAAATGGAAGAGGAAAAAAATACAGAGCCAAAAAGAGAATTTAAAGGAAACTTGGGCTTTATATGGCTAATAGGAATATTAGTAATACTACTTGGATGTACAGTAGTTTATACATTAAAACTGAAAAATGAAAATAAAGAATTAAAACAGGTACCACAAGAAAATATACAATCAATAGAACAAGAAACAACTGAAAATATAGAATCTACTAAAGCTACAAATATAGAAGAAAAGAATGCAGTTGATGTTATAGGATTAAATAACAAATTTACAGAATTATCAAAAGCTGCAGTAAAAGCTTATAATACAAAATCTTCTAAAACTATTGATTATGATTTTAACAATGATGGAAAAAATGAAACTATTCAATTTAAAAAATCTGGAAATGATGGATATGATGAAGCATGTGTTGATATGTACTATCAAGATAAAAAAGTAGATAAAAGTATTTATACAGGGTATGAAGAAGATTTAAGATCTAGTAATGAAAATTCGAATTTTTATATTATTGATTTAGACAAAAGCGATGATTTATTAGATGTTGCAATAGCTGGTTTTGAAGAGAGCGATGATTATATATATTTTAATATATATAAAAATACAGGAAAAACTTTAAAGAAAATTAATTATAAATCAAATAAAATAGTTACTGCTAATAATGATGAAAACTATAATTGGGAAGGAAGATTTTATATAAATTCTAATAATGAATTTTTTGAATTAAGCAATGTAGAATTATGTTTTGATAAAGTAGTAACAAATGAATATTATAAAATAGAAAATGATAAGGCTGTTAGCAAAAAAGCAAATCTTAATGAAATACAAAAAGAAACTTTTAAAGTATCAACAGACAGAGAAATGATATTTTATATAAATCATAAAGAATTTAATGAGAAGGATTATAAAACATATAAAACATTTAAAAATGAAGATGAAATAAAGATATTGGATTGGATAGACGAAAATGAAATAAAAGCGGAAATGAATGGAGATACTATATATGTATTTCCTGGTCATGGATATTTAGCAGGGTAAATTTTTGACGGATGCTAAAAAAATGCAAACAAAAACAAACATAAAAAATATAACTCTGGCATGTGCTGGTTCGAATCTAGCCAGCCCAGCCATTTAAAAGCAAATCATTATAATGATTTGCTTTATTATATTGCAGTAAATTAATACCAAATTAAAAATTCTCTTGAAAAAGGAGAAGAAAGGTGCTAGTATATGATTAGTATAATACTAATAGGAAGTGAATATATGATTAATTTAAAAAGAGAATTTTATTTTAAGTTAAGAAATATTGAAAATTATAAACAGGTAGTAAAACTTGAGTCAAAGTATTTTCAACATGGTAATACAACAGTATGGAAACATTCAAGAAATGTTGCATATTATAGTTTAGTTATTGCTAAAAAACTAGAAAAAAGATTTAATATGAAATTTAACTATGATAACCTAATAGTAGGAGCATTTTTACATGATTTATTTTTATACGATTGGCATGTAAAAGATGCATCACATAGATTACATGGCTATAGTCATCCTAAAACGGCTAGTATAAATGCTAAGAAAATGTGTAATGCAAATGAAGAGGTAATAAAAATAATAAAGACGCATATGTGGCCATTAACAATAACAAAAGTACCATCAACAAAAGAAGCTCTATTAGTATGTATGGTAGATAAGGGAGTGGCACTTGTAGAAACAATAAGAAAACATAAAAATACAAACAAAAAAATACATCAAGAGAATGTAGATAAAATATTGACAGTACATAAAATAACACACATTTGAAATGAAGATCATGAGCTTTATGAATTTTCATACTGGGTTGAAATAGAACCAAATGTACCAGGTATTTTAGATACTCATAAAGCTTTGCCTATAGGAAAAATAGCAGATTTAAGAATCTTGTCAGTAAAAGATAAGGGATTGAAGCTTAGGCTAGCGTCATGAAAGTTTTCAGTAATTCAAATAAATAAGAGATTAGGCATTGCCTAATCTCTTATTTATTTTGGCTCTTCAAGCAAGGCTCGAACTTGCGACATCAATAGTAAAACAAAAAAGAGTAGAAAACCTACTCTTTTTTTGCTTTGGCTCCTCAAGCAAGGCTCGAACTTGCGACATCACGGTTAACAGCCGTGCGC
>CAJKDR010000050.1 GCA_905198755.1 uncultured Clostridiaceae bacterium | reverse complement strand
AGAAAGGTAGGAAAAGATATGAAACAAAAAGAAATTAATAAAAAGAATAAAAGTTATGTAGGGGCGGACGACCCTGTCCGCCCGTTATCTAAAAGAAATCCCTTAATTAAACAAAACGGAATTACAGTAGTAGCCTTAGTAATTACAATAATAATAATGCTAATATTAGCAGGAGTTACTGTAAAAATAGCTACTGGTGGAGGAATAATAGATAAAACAAAAAATGCAAGTAATGAATTTGAAATAGAACAAGAAAAAGAAAAAGTAAAATCTGGATATTTATCATATAAAACAGCTAAAATGGTAGATGATAATGCACAATTATTTGTTGAAGATGCTCAGCCACCAATCGGAAATGCAACTAGTGGTTGGACAGTAATATTTACAAAAACAAATAATGAATATAAACTAACGAAAGATGGAAAGGTAACATTAACAAAACAAGGAAATGGTTCAACAACAACATTAGGATGGACAGATAATGGCAATGATACATTTACAAAAGAAGATGTTACAGTAAAACTAGGAGACATAGTAAGCTATGATGAAGGAAAAGATTATAGTACAACAGTAGATAAAAATAAAAGTGGATACTCAAGTAATCAAACATTTAAAACAGATGATTTAAATTGGAGAGTATTGGGGATAAATTCGAAAGGAGAATTAGAATTAATAAGTGATAATCCAACAAGTGGTTTAACATTATGCTATGAAACAGGATATTTAAATGCAGAAGAAGTATTGAATAATATGTGTAATGAATTATATGGACAAGGAACCTATGCAACAGGAGCAAGAAGTTTAAATGTAGAAGATATAAACAAGTTAGGAAATTATGACCCGACAACATATAGCGGATATGGAGATATATGGACACATAGATTTCCAACAAGTGGAGATTATATACAATATAAAAGAATAAAGACAGATGGAACATTAGTAACAGATTGGACAGATGTAACAGGTGCATCGCAAACATTTAGAATGCCAGGAGAAGCAAAAAAAGAAACGATAAGTGTAAATAATAGAAATGACACAGGAAAAAGTTTAGAGGATACTTATTATTACTATATTGTAGTAGGTAAAGTAAAACAAACAACAAGTGATGGAAAAAAGATGTCAGATGTAATATCAAATGGAACAGGAAGTAGCGATGTTACACAATGGCTTGCATCTCGTTGCATTCAATGTTGCGATTACGGTGCACTTTTTTGGGTGCGAACGGTGGATATGGCAGTGGGAAACATTCGCTTATATAACTCTAACGGCATCTCTGGCAGTCATAACTATTGTGTTCGTCCAGTAGTTACCCTAGAATCTGACATACAATTAAGCGGAAACAGTAATGATGGCTGGACAATAAATTAAAAGTACAAATAAAAAAGAGAAATGATTATCATTTCTCTTTTTTGATGTTTAAAAATCAATTATTACTGGAAAAATATACATAAAACTTTAAAAGTATTGACTTTTTTTATAAATAGGTGTACAATATTAGCAGTCGAGCAAAGGGAGTGCTAATAATTATAAAGATTACTAACACTGAAAGGAGGTAATATTTATGAATATGCAAAAATTTACTCAAAAATCATTAGAAGCTTTGCAAAATGCGCAACAAATAGCAATTCAAAATCAAAATTCACAAGTAGAACAAGAACATTTAATGTTAGCATTAATAAATGATGAAAATGGTTTAATAAAGGAATTGCTAGAAAAAATGAAAATAAGCAAAGAATTTAAAGCTCAAATAGAAAAGGCGGTAAAAAATAAACCTAAAATAATAAGCAACACAAATCAAAATGAAAGCATATATGTTTCACAAGATTTAGAACAGGCATTAATAGAAGCTGAAAAAATTGCAAACAATATGAAAGATGAATATGTATCTGTGGAACATATAATGTTAGGAATTATTGATAAGGCAAATAGAGAACTTGCTAATTTACTTAAAACATTTAATATCACTAAAAGTAAATTCTTAAAAGTTTTATCAGAAGTAAGAGGAGGTGCGAGAGTGACAAACGATAATCCAGAAGAAACATATGATGTATTAAAAAAATATGGCTCTGACTTAGTAGAACTTGCAAGAGCCCAAAAATTAGACCCAGTTATAGGTAGAGACGAAGAAATAAGAAATGTTATAAGAATATTATCAAGAAAAACAAAAAATAATCCAGTATTAATAGGTGAACCAGGTGTTGGTAAAACAGCTATTGCAGAAGGATTAGCATTAAGAATAGTAAGAGGAGATGTGCCAGAAGGTTTAAAGGAATGTACAATTTTTTCACTAGATATGGGATCATTAGTAGCTGGTGCAAAATATAGAGGAGAATTCGAAGAAAGATTAAAAGCAGTATTACAAGAAGTAAAAAAGAGTGAAGGAAAAATAATATTATTCATAGATGAGTTGCATACAATAGTTGGAGCAGGAAAAACAGATGGAGCAATGGATGCAGGTAATTTATTAAAACCAATGTTAGCAAGAGGAGAACTCCATTGTATAGGTGCAACAACTCTAAATGAATATAGACAATATATAGAAAAAGACCCTGCACTAGAAAGAAGATTTCAACCAGTAATGGTTGATGAGCCAACAGTTGAAGATACAATATCAATATTAAGAGGATTAAAAGAAAGATACGAAGTTTATCATGGGGTAAAAATAGCAGATAGTGCAATAATAGCAGCAGCAACATTATCACATAGATATATATCAGATAGATTTTTACCAGATAAAGCAATTGATTTAATAGATGAAGCTTGTGCATTAATAAAAACAGAAATGGAATCAATGCCAACAGAATTGGATGAAATTTCACGTAAAATAATGCAACATGAAATAGAAGAAACAGCATTGAAGAAAGAAAAAGATGAATTTTCTAAAAAACGTTTGGAAGATATTCAAAAAGAAAAATCAGAATTAAAAGAAAAATTTAACCAAATGAAAGCAAAATGGGAAAATGAGAAAGACGCTATTTCAAAAGTTCAAAAATTAAGAGAAGAGATAGAAAATGTAAATGCTAAAATAGAAATGGCAGAAAGAAATTACGAATTAAATAAAGCAGCAGAGTTAAAATACGGAAAATTACCAGAGTTACAAGAACAATTAAAAAAAGAGGAAGCTATTGCAGAAAAAAATGATAACTCAAATTCATTATTAAGAAATAAAATAACAGAAGAAGAAATAGCAAAAATAATCTCAAGATGGACGGGTATACCTGTATCAAAATTAGTTGAAAGCGAAAGAAATAAGATATTGAACTTGGACAAAGTATTACACAAAAGAGTAATAGGTCAAGATGAAGCAGTTGAAAAAGTTACAGAAGCAATTATTCGTTCAAGAGCTGGTATACAAGATGAAAAAAGACCAATAGGTTCATTTATGTTCTTGGGACCAACAGGTGTAGGAAAAACAGAATTGGCTAAAGCATTGGCAGAAAGCTTATTTGATGATGAGCATAATATGGTAAGAATTGATATGTCTGAATATATGGAAAAATATTCTGTATCTAGATTAATAGGTGCGCCTCCAGGATATGTTGGATATGAAGAAGGCGGACAATTGACTGAAGCCGTAAGAAGAAAACCATATAGTGTAATATTATTTGATGAAATTGAAAAAGCACACCCAGATGTGTTTAATGTACTATTACAAGTATTAGATGATGGTAGAATTACAGACTCACAAGGAAGAACCGTAGATTTTAAAAATACAATCATAATTTTAACATCAAATTTAGGCTCAGAATATATACTAGAAGGAATAAATGATAAAGGAGAAATAAGTGATGAAGCTAAAGCAAAAGTAGAAAAACTATTAAAACAAAGCTTTAGACCAGAATTTCTAAACAGACTAGATGAAATTGTATTTTATAAACCATTGAAAAAAGAAGAAGTAGAAAAAATACTTGATTTATTGATAAAAGATTTGGAAAAAAGATTGGAAGATAAGCACTTGCAATTAGAACTAACAAAAGAAGCAAAAGCATATTTGATAGATAATGGATATGATGGAGTATATGGAGCAAGACCACTAAAGAGATTTGTTCAGAAAAAACTAGAAACTTTAATAGCAAGAAAAATATTATCACAAGAAATAAAACCAAATACAACAATAAAAGTTGACTACAATGGCAAAGAATTGATAATAAAGTAATCAAAAAAGACAAGGTTTTCTTGTCTTTTTTTGATTGACAAATAAATGACAGATTAATATAATCTAATTATAAATTTTATTAATGTGGTGGTTATATGGAAAATAAAAAATATTATGCGTATATGTTAAGATGTTCAGATGGTACAATATACAGTGGATATACCACAGATCCATATAGAAGAGAAAAAGTTCATAACAGTGGAAAAGGAGCTAAATATACCAGAGCAAGATTACCAGTAAAATTAGAATATTTTGAAGAATTTGACAACAAAATAGATGCAATGAAACGAGAATATGCTCTAAAACAATATACACATAAAGAAAAAGAAAGAATAATAAATGGTAAAGGAGAAGTCTTATGAAAGTTTTAGTTATTTCAGACATACATGGTTCAAGCTATTATGCAAGAAAAATTGAAGAAATAGTGGAAAAAGAAAATCCAGAAAAAATAGTTTTGTTAGGAGATTTATATTATCATGGACCTAGAAATGAGTTAAGTCAAGAATATTCACCAATGGAAGTGGCAAAAATATTAAATTCATTAAAAGATAAACTTATGGTAGTTAGAGGAAATTGTGATGCAGAAGTTGATGAGATGATTTCAGAATTTAAATTTGAAGATCATATTCTAACAAATATAAATGGAAAAAATATTTACTTTACACATGGACATAAATATAATATAGAAAATATACCATATGAAGACTTTGATATATTAATATATGGACATATACATCAAGGATTTATTCAAGAAAAAGAAGGCTACTTATTTGCCAATCCAGGTTCAATATCATTACCAAAAGGTGGAACGGAACATAGTTATTTAATATTAGAAGAAAATCAAATTACTTTAAAAGATGTTGCTGGTAGAATACTACAAGAATACAAATTAAAATAAAATAATTTAAAAGTGTAGGCAGATGTATGTTCTGCCTATATTTATTTGTCTTTTTTATAATATATACCTTGATATAAATTTTCATCTTTTAATTTTTTATCAATACCATTTAAAATCCATTTTTTATGAACATTCCAACTAGGTGCTAGCAATAAATCTTTAGGGGCATCACCAGAAATTCTATGTACAACAATGTTAGGAGATATATGTGTTAAAATATAAGTAACACAGTCTAAATAATACTCTAGAGTTATTGGTGTGTATTGATTGTTTTGATATAAGTTAGCAAGTTTAGTTCCTTTAACAACGTAAGTTGAATGTATTTTTATACCTTGAATTTTATGATTATTTATAAATGAAACAGTATTTTTTATATCGTCAAAAGTTTCAGTAGGAAGTCCAACCATTAAATGAACAACAACATTAATATTATATTTATTAAGTAAATTTACAGCATTGGTAAATTGAATAGAATTATAACCACGATTAATAATATTACCAATTTTATCATTTGATGTTTGTAATCCTAATTCTACACAAACATAATAATTTTCAGAATATGATGCAAGCAATTTACAAATAGAATCATTTATACAATCTGGCCTTGTAGCAATGTCAATGCCCACTATTCTAGAATCTATTAATGCAGAGTCATACTTGATTTTTAAGTTTTGAAGTGAGTCATAAGTATTTGTGAAATTTTGAAAATATACAATAAACTTGTTTGCACGCTCAGATTTGTAACTGTTAAGTACATCTTTTACTTGTCCTGAAATAGAGTTTGTGCAATTTAAATGGTCGCCTGAACCATGCTCACTACAAAAAATACATCCACCATAAGAAATAGAGCCATCTCTGTTGGGACATGTAAACCCACCATTTACACATATTTTAAGAGTTCGCTCACCAAATTTATCTTTTAAATATTCATTTAATTTATTATATCTATATTCACTCATAATAATATTTTAAAATATTATTATAAATAATGCAAATATTTTGTAAATTTGATATAATACAGAAAATAGGGGGTGTAATATGGATTTTCTAGAATTAGCCAAAGAAAGATATTCTGTAAGAAAGATGGGAGAAGAAAAAATAAAACAAGAGGATTTAAATAAAATATTAGAGGCAGCAAAACTTTCACCAACAGCTAAAAACTTACAAAGACAAAGATTGTTGGTGGTTAACACGGAAAAAGGAATAGAAAAAGTAAAAAAATGTACAAAATGTGATTTTGGTGCTTCAACAATAATAATAATTTCATACGAAAAAGATGATGAGATTAATGAAAGCCAAGAATCTAAAGAATATGGACTAATAGATACTGGAATAGTAGTAACACATATGTGCTTAGAAGCAACTAATATTGGATTAGGAACAACTATAGTGGGACTATTTGATAAAGAAGAAATAAGAAAGGAATTTAATATTCCTAGAATATATGAACCAACATTATTATTACCAATTGGGTATATAGACAGAAAACCAAGTATATTACATAATAGAAGAAATGAAGTAGAAACATTTACAAAATATAATACATATTAAAAATAGCGGAGTTTACTCCGCTATTTTTATATATAATCTACATTTACAATCACCTGTAGAAATGAATTCATCACAAGGACATAATGTAGAATCATCAACTCTTACCTTGCATGGACAATGACCATCTTTTCTGTAAATTCCTTCAATTATTCTTTCAACATACTTTTTATCGGGATTTAAATTATAACCTTTCATAAAATTACTCCTTGTATTTATTGATAAAATTTTTTAACTCATTTTCATCTAAAAATCCTAAAGTTCTATCTATTTCTGTTCCGTTTTTAAATAATATTAATGTAGGAACAGCTTCTATATCATACTTAATTGCTAGATCTCCACAAGAATCAATATCCACTTTTACAATATCAATATCAGATGTTTCTTTTGAAAAATTCTCTAATATTGGACTTAACATTTGACAAGGTCCACACCAAGTAGCAAAAAAATCAACAAGAACAAGATGTTTAGAATTCATAACATCATTATTAAAATTATTAGTATCTGAATGTAATAACATGTAAATACCTCCTTTTATATTGCTTTTATTATAACCGATAATTTGATAAAAATAAATAAAAAACAATATTCTATTTACGTTCATCTGTGGTTTTATTAATTATGTTATGGGAGCTTTGT
>CAJKDR010000049.1 GCA_905198755.1 uncultured Clostridiaceae bacterium | reverse complement strand
GTAATAAAAAATTTATAAAAAATGAATTAAAAATTCTAGAAACATTTTTGAAGAATAACAAAAACAAAATACAATTAAAAAAAGAAGAAATGACTGTATTTTTTTCTTTAATCATGCCTAAAATTTTTGATAGAACTGAAATTTTAGATGTAACATTATATAATTATAAGCCAGAAGATTTAACAATAAAAATGTATTTGGATTTTAATGAAAAGAAATATATTACAGCAAATTTGAAATTCAGTTATGCTAATCAAGATTTTAATCCTTTATTAGAAGAACCTAAAAATGTAAATAGAAATGTTTTAAAAGAATCAATGTTTCTGAACAAATTAAGAAAATCCAAATTTATGTATGATGCTAAAAAGAAAGAATTTGTTTTAGCAAATGATGATGATATATATAGATTTATAACAATTGGAATAGATGATTACAATGAAACGGCTATAATATATGGAACAGATGAGTTTAACTCAAAGAAGATGAGAACAAATAAAAAAATATCTATAGGTGTAAAAGTAGATAATGGTCTATTAGATATTAACTTTAATGAATTCAATTTTGAGAAAGATGAATTAAAAGAAATATTACAAAAATATAAACTAAAAAAGAAATATCATAGATTAAAAGATGGAACATTTGTAGATTTGGAAAATAATGAAGAAATCGAATTCATAGACAATTTATTAAGTGGTATGGATATATCTTATAAAGAAATAGAAGATTATATTCGATTACCAATAAATAGATCATTATATTTAAATAGGTTATTAGAATCAAACACAAATGTATCAGTTACAACAGATGAAAAATACAATCAAATAATAGAAAGAATAAGCAATCCAAATAAAGAAAAGAAAGAACCACCAGAATTAAGTAATGTTTTAAGAGATTATCAAAAAACAGGGTTCAAATGGTTAGAAGTATTAGATGAATACAATTTTGGAGGTATACTTGCAGATGATATGGGACTTGGAAAAACGATTCAAATATTATCTGTAATTCTAGAATATGTTCAAAATAATAGTGAAAGTAGAACTTCAATTGTTGTAGCACCTAGTTCACTGGCTTTGAATTGGTTCAATGAAACAAAAAAATTCGCACCAAAATTAAAAGTAATGGTTATAAATGGTGATGCAATAGAAAGAAAAGAGAAAATAAAAGAACTAAATAATTATGATTTAGTTATAACATCGTATGACTTGCTAAAAAGAGATATAGATGTATATAAAGAATTAAATTACAAATTCAAATTTATAATTGCAGATGAAGCACAATATATTAAAAACAATAACACAAAAAATGCAAAAGCAATAAAATTAATAGAGGCAGATACTAAATATGCATTAACAGGTACACCTATAGAAAATTCATTAAATGAGTTATGGTCTATATTTGATTTTATAATGCCAGGATATCTATTTACATATAAAAAATTCAAACAAAATTATGAAATGCCAATAATAAGAGAACAAGACGAGAGAGTATTAAACAAATTGAAAATGCTAATAGAACCATTTGTATTAAGAAGAACAAAAAAAGAAGTTTTAAAAGAATTACCAGATAAATCAACAAGTATAGTAAACAATGAAATGACAGAAGAACAAGAAAAAATATACTTAAGCTATTTGGCACAAGCACGAGATGAATTAAATGAAGAAATAGAAGAAAAAGGATTTGAGCAAACTAGAATAAAAATATTAGCATTACTAACAAGGCTAAGACAAATATGTTGCCATCCATCATTATTCATTTCAAACTATAAAGGAGAAAGTGGAAAATTAAATCAATGTATAGAACTTCTTAAAGATGGTATAGAAAGTGGACACAAGATATTATTATTTTCAGGATATACATCAATGTTTGAAATAATAGAAAAACAACTAAATAAAAACGATATAAAATATTTAAAATTAACAGGAAAAACAAAAGTAAGTGAAAGGCTAGAATTAATAAATGAATTTAACACAAATGATGATATAAAAGTATTTTTAATATCACTAAAAGCTGGAGGAACAGGAATAAATTTGACTTCGGCAGATATGGTAATACACTATGATCCTTGGTGGAATTTATCTGTAGAAAACCAAGCAACAGATAGAACACATAGAATAGGGCAAACAAAAAAAGTACAGGTATATAAACTAATAACTAAAAATTCAATAGAAGAAAAAATGTATGACTTACAAAAAAGAAAAGAAGAGCTTATAGATAACATGCTAAGTACAGATACAAAATTTATAAATAAATTATCAAAGGAAGATATATTGGGACTATTTGAATAAAACTAAGTAGTGGCGGACGACTCTGTCCGCCCGTTATGATAAGTTTTATTTAAACAGAAAGGTACAAATTATGAAAAATTATATAGCAGTAATTGGTGGAGGACTTGCAGGATGTGAAGCTGCATACCAGATAGCCAAAAGAGGAATAAAAGTAAAACTATATGAAATGAAACCGATAAAGTATTCACCAGCACACTCAAATAAAGATTTAGCTGAAATTGTTTGTAGCAATTCATTAAAATCTAACTTATTAACAAATGCTTGTGGATTATTAAAAGAAGAATTACGAAGATTGGATTCACTATTAATAAAATGTGCAGATGAAACAGCTGTGCCAGCAGGGCAAGCATTAGCAGTTGATAGAGAAAAATTTTCAAAATTAGTAACTGATAAAATAAAAGAAAATTCTAATATAGAAATAATAAATCAAGAAGTAACAAAAATACCAGAAGATGTAATTACAATAATAGCTACAGGACCATTAACATCAGATGAGTTGTATAAATCTATATCAAAGCTTATTGGAGAAGAAAAACTGTTTTTCTATGATGCAGCAGCACCAATAATAGAAAAAGATAGTATAGATATGAATATAGCGTTTTGGGGAGATAGATATAAAGAAGAAAAACAAAAAGAGGAATCAATTGAGGAATGGAAAGAAAGGCTAAAAAAAGAAGAAAAAAACTATATAAACCTTCCGATGAATAAAGAAGAATATGAAAATTTTGTTAATGAATTGATAAATGCAGAAATTGTAGAATTACATGAGTTTGAAAAAAGAGAAATATTTGAAGGATGTATGCCAATAGAAATAATGGCAAAACGTGGAATAGATACATTAAGATTTGGACCGCTAAAACCGGTGGGGTTTGATGATCCAAGAACAGCAAGAAGACCATATGCAGTTGTTCAATTAAGACAAGACAACACAGAAGGAACAATGTTTAATATGGTTGGATTTCAAACTAATCTAAAATTTGGAGAGCAAAAAAGAGTGTTTAAATTAATACCAGGACTAGAAAATGCAGAATTCACAAAATATGGAGTAATGCACAGAAATACATATATAAACTCTACCAAATTGTTAAATGAAACATATAATTTTAAAAAATCACCTAACATATATTTTGCAGGACAAATAACAGGAGTAGAAGGATATGTGGAGTCAATATCATCAGGATTAGTAGCAGGAATAAATGCGGCACATAAACTAAAACAAAAAGAAACAGTAACATTTACAAAAGAAACAGTAATAGGAGCATTAGCAAAATATATATCAACAACAAATGAAAAATTTCAACCAATGAATGCAAATTTTGGAATATTACCAGAACTAGAAGAAAAAATAAGAGATAAAAAATTAAGATATCAAAAAATGGCAGAAAGGTCATTAGAAAAACTTTAATAAACCAAAAGATATAATTTAACCCTTAAGTTACAAAAGTGTTACAATTATATCTTTTTTGTTACATATGTCAAAAACTTGAAAAAATTTGTAAAATATTGTATACTAAAAATAGTATTGTTATATAAAAGGAGAATAATAAATATGAGAAGTGTTAAAGATTTTCAAGAAACACAAAAATTGATAGATGAATATAAAAGTTATAATGATAAAATTCCAGAACTTGAAAACAAAATTGAAATAAATAATAAAAAGTCTGCAGTAAAAATAGAAAGATTAGAAGAACAATTAAAAATGACATATAGTGATGCAGAATTTGAAATTGATAGAGAATCTTTACAACAAGAAATAAATAATCAAATAGAAAAAGAAAAAGAATCTTTAGAAGCAGAAAATTTAAAGGTAGAAGAAGAAATAAAAGAAAACAAAGAAAACAGTAAATATTTTAGAACAGATGCTAATATAAAAACAATAACAATGGAAATAAAAGAAATGCAAAAAGAAGTGCAAAACTGCAAACTTGAATTATCTAAAAAAGAAGTAGAGTTACAAGAATTTTATGCAGAAGGAGAAGAGCATGATGATCCATTAAAATGGCAAAAAATATATAAGGAAAAAGATGAACTAAATAAAAATATAAGTGAATTAACAGCTAAAATAGAAGAATATTCAAAATTTAAAGAGGAATTATTATCTATAGAATTAACTGCAGATGAATATAAAAAAATGTTTGCAAGAGAAGCAGAAAAACAAAATAAAGAAGTAAATAAAGATTCAAAAGAAAAGAATGAAGAAGAGATACAAAAAGAAGAAAAAGAAACAACAAAAAAGTGGATGAACGGTGAAGATATTGAAAAAGGAACTAAAAAAGATGAAACAAGAAAAACTATAGATCCTAATCTTCATAGAGATGTAGTTACTCCTAAATTAAAAACAGAGCCTAAAACGACAGAAACAGCACCTAAACAAGAAAAAGAAAAAACACAAAAAACAGCAAAAGAAGGTAAAGAAATAGATGAAGTTTTACAAAAATATAAAAATGAAGGTTTCGGGCAAAATGCATTAGGATGGTACTTTAATCCATGGATTGATGAATACGATGCTACATATGATCCACATAATGATGCTTCATATAACCCAAATATAAAGAAAGAAGAAAAGGAAGATAGTCATAAAGAAGATATAAAAAAAGAAGAAGAACTAGCATGGAAAGAGCATGAAGATAAGAATGTAAAAACAGAAGAAGAAATAAGAAAAGAAGAAGAATTAGCTTGGAAAGAACATGATAAAAAAGAAAAATCAAATGAAAGAACAGAAACTAAAGAAGAAAAAGAAGCGACCAAAAAATGGATGAATGATGAAGAAGCAGAAGTAATTGATAATCAAGATAAAAATAATAACTTACCAGCTAAGAAAGAAAACATATTTAAAAAACTATTTAATAAAATATTTAAAAAGACAGCAACATATATGTTGTGGAAAAAAGATATAGAAAATCTTAAAGCTGAAGATTTTAAAGATTCTATAAATAGTATGTCAAATATTAAAAACAATGTAATTAATTCTAATTTAATAAGTGATAGACAAAAAGGAAAATTAGTTAAAATAATTGATGAAAAACATTCTCAAGAAAAGGATGAAAATTCTAAAGGCATAAGTGAAGAGACTAAAAAACAAATAAAACAAATGATACAACAAAAAAAGGAAGAAAAGAAGAAAGAAGTAATAAATAGAAAAAAAATAGAACAAGTAATGGGTGTTGACAGAGCAAATACACTTAGAAAAGGTGAGACAATAAGAGACGAAATTAATTCTGAATCAATGAATAGAACTAATTATGGAAGATACATAGATGGAAAAGAAGAATTTAAAAATAGTTTGAAATTTGAATTAGATCATGATAAAATAAAATCAATGTCAATGCCAGAAACACCAAAAGAAAAATTAAAAAATAGAATTAGCAAAAAGAAATACGAAGTTAAGAGAAACTTCAATAAAGGCTTAGATAGTGTAAAAAATAAAGCTAACGAAGTAATAAGTAATAGACGAGAAAAAATAGATCCAGATTATGCATATTATATGGCAACTGTTAGAGCTAAAAATTCTCAACAAAAAGAAGAACCAAATATAAGATAAAATTTATTTAAATACCTATATTAAAATAATATAGGTATTTTTTTTATGTACAAGCATATATATTCTATTAAGATACAAAAGGAGGTGCCGTTTATGTGGCATGAGATGAATATATATGAAGTATTAAAAGAAAAGAATACTGATGAGAGAATTGGTTTAAGTACTGATGAAGCTAAAAAAAGAAGGATAGAATATGGCTTAAATAAATTAAACCAAAAGAAGAAAGAGAGTTTATTCATAAAATTTATAAAACAATTTAATGATTTTATGATTATTATATTAATAATTGCATCTATAATTTCTTTAGTGTTGGCTAAGATGGAAGGGACAAATGATTATATAGATTCTATAATAATTATTGCAATTGTTATATTTAATGCTATATTAGGCTTAATTCAAGAAAGCAAGGCAGAGAAATCAATAGAAGCACTTCAAAAAATGTCTTCACCAACTGCTAAAGTAAAAAGAGATGAGAAAATAATAGAAGTTTCAAGTGAAGAAATAGTACCAGGAGATATTGTTATACTAGAAGCAGGAAAATTTGTGCCTGCTGATTGTAGACTTATAAATTCACACAATTTGAAAATAGAAGAGGCAGCATTAACAGGGGAAAACATACCTGTTGAAAAAGATGCAAAAAAAATATTAAAGAAAGATATAGCAATGGGAGATATGGTGAATTTTGCATTTGCAACAACTATTGTTATAGGAGGACATGCAGAAGCAGTTGTTACAGAAACAGGGATGAATACGAGAGTTGGAAGAATAGCAAATATGATAATAAATAATGAATCTCCAGAAACTCAAATCCAAAAGAAATTAGGAGAAGTAGGAAAAAACTTAGGAATTATATGTTTAGGAATATGTTTTTTAATATTTATAATAGGAATATTTAAGAAAATAGAAATAAAAGAAATGTTTATGACATCAGTAGGGTTAGCAGTAGCAGCTATACCAGAAGGACTACCAGCAATTGTTACAATTGTATTATCAATAGGTGTAACAAAAATGGCAAAGAAAAATGCAATAATAAGAAAGCTACCAGCGGTAGAAACATTGGGAAGTAGTAGTGTTATATGTTCAGATAAAACAGGAACGCTAACTCAAAATAAAATGACAGTAGTGAATTTATCAAATATAAATGGTGAAATACAAAATCAATATGAGAAAAATTTTTTATTAGAACTTGGAAGTATGTGTACAGATGTTACATTAGGAATAAGAAATCAAACAAATGAAAAATATAATTTAGGAGAAATATATATTGCAGATGGTGAACCAACAGAAAAAGCAATTGTACAAAAAGCATTAGATAGTAATATAAATAAAGAAAAGTTATATAGAGAATATGAAAGAATAACAGATATACCATTTAGTTCAGAAAGAAAGTTAATGACTACAATACATAAAACAGAAGATGGATATAGAATAATAACAAAAGGAGCACCAGATGTACTTATA
>CAJKDR010000048.1 GCA_905198755.1 uncultured Clostridiaceae bacterium | reverse complement strand
ATTAATTAATATTAAACAAACTATATACCAAAACAAACAAAAAAACAAGAAAAATCATACACCAAAAATCGACAAAATGTGTATCCGCCCGAATGCTAGAAAGGAATACTAAAATACCTAAAAATTGTCAGTGGAAATAATGCTATTTTTGCTATAAACCACTTGCAAAAAATATAAGCTTTTAGTATACTATATTGGACGGGGTGATAAAATGGAAAAGAAAGAAAAAAAGGAGAAAAAACACTCAAAATTAAAAGTATTTTTCATAATAATAGCAGTAATACTTATATTGTTATTAATAGGAGTAGGAATAGGATACTCATTTATAAATAGTAAATTAAACAAAATAAACTATGATAAAATAGATGAAAATACAATAGAAGTAACAGAAGGAGTAACAGAAAATCTATCAGGATATAGAAACATAGTATTGTTTGGAATAGATGATGCAGACGGATATACAGGAAGAAGTGACTGTATAATAATATTCAGCATAAACGAACAAACAAAAAAAGTAAAAATGACATCAATATATAGAGATACATATGTAGAAGTGCCAAACCATGGCTATACAAAAATAAACCATGCATATGCATATGGTGGTGCAGCACTATCAATGAGTACAATAAACAGAAATCTAGATTTAAACATAAAAGAATATGTAACAATAAACTTCCAAGTAGTAAAAGATTTAGTGAATGAAGTTGGAGGAGTAAAAATAAATGTAACATCAGCAGAAGCATCAAAGATACCAGGAATAACAAAAGCAGGAACATATAACCTAACAGGAGAACAAGCACTAGCATATGGAAGAATAAGAAAAATAGATACAGACTATCAAAGAACAGAAAGAATGAGAACAGTAATAGATGCAGTATTTAGTAAAATAAAGAAAATGTCAGTAGCAGAAATGAACAAAATAGCAGACAAAATACTACCAGAATTACACACAAACATAACAAAATCAGAAATAACAGAAGTAATGACAGATGTAGCATCATATAGCATAGGAGAAAGCATTGGATGGCCATACAAAGTAAACGGAAAAATGATAAACAAAGTATGGTATGGAGTACCACAAACACTAGAAGAATCAGTAGAAAAATTACACAAAGACTTATTTGATGAAGAAAACTATCAAACAACAGAAACAGTAAGAAATATAAGTAATACTATAATAAATAAAACAGGAGTAAAATAAAACAGTTTTTTATATATAAAAAAGTAGAAGATATAAATACATATCTTCTACAATTCTACATAAATAAAATGAGGGGATTGGGATGAAAATAATAAATAGTTATAGTAAGTTACTAATGTTCTTAATGGATGTATGCATAATTTCAATATCAGCTGTAGTAGCTAATATTCTATTAACAAATAAAGAAATAATATTTTCAGCAACAAATCTTGTAACAATAAAAAACTCTGTTTTAATTGCGATAGCAGTATATGAAATATATTTTATATTCTTAAAAGTATATAAACATATAACAAGATTTGAAAATGGAAAAGACTATTTTGTATATATTTTTGCATGTTTACTAGCAGGAATAACATTAGCAGCAACAAGATTCATATTAAAAATAGACATAAATAGTGTAAGAAAACAAATATTAGGTGCATTTATAACAAGTATAGGAATAGTAGGATTAAGAATAGCAATTAGATTTTTTATGAGTTTATTAATGCAAGAAAGAGACTCAGGAGATGGAAAAAGATATAATGTACTAATTATAGGTGCTGGATATGCAGGAAGAGATATAATAAAATCAATAAAACAAACAATGAATGAAAAGTATAACATAGTTGGAATTATTGATGATGATAAATCAAAATTAAATTGTTCAATAAATGGTATAGATGTTATAGGAAATAGAAATCAAATAGTAAATATCTGTAATAAAAAAGAAATAGACGAAATATTTTTCGCAATATCAAAAATAGATAAAAAGAAGAAAAAAGAAATACTAGAAATATGCCAAGAAACAGGTAAAAAAATAAGAATATTACCAACAACAGAAGATATTATAAGAAATAAAAATATGTATCAAAACTTAAGAGAAGTAGACATAGAAGATATTTTAGGAAGAGATCCAGTAAAATTAGACAATAAAAAGATAGGTACATTAATAGAAGGAAAAACAATATTAATAACAGGAGCTGGTGGTTCAATAGGCTCAGAACTATGCAGACAAATAATAAAATATAATCCAAGCAGAATGGTACTATTTGATATATATGAAAATAATTTATACGATATAGAACTAGAACTAAAATCAATATACAAACATATAGAGATAGATGCAATAGTAGGAAGTGTTAGAGACTTAAAGAAACTAGAAAGTGTATTTGAAACATATAATCCATATTTAGTATTTCATGCTGCAGCACATAAACATGTACCATTAATGGAAAATAGTCCATTAGAAGCTATAAAAAATAATGTATTTGGAACATACAATGTAGCAAATTGTGCAGATAAATACAAAGCAAGAAAAATGATATTAATATCAACAGACAAAGCAGTTAACCCAACAAATATAATGGGAGCAACAAAAAGACTTTGTGAAATGATAATACAAGTAAAAAACAAAACAAGCAAAACAGAATATGCGGCAGTAAGATTCGGAAATGTTTTAGGAAGCAATGGATCAGTAGTACCACTATTTAAAAAACAAATATCAGAAGGTGGACCAGTAACAGTAACACATAAAGATATAATAAGATATTTCATGACAATACCAGAAGCGGCACAACTAGTACTACAAGCAATGAGCTATGCAAAAGGTGGAGAAATATTTGTATTAGACATGGGAGAGCCAGTAAAAATATATGATTTAGCAGTAAGTTTAATAAAACTATCAGGATATGAACCAGACATAGATATACCAATAGTATTTACAGGACTAAGACCAGGAGAAAAGCTATACGAAGAATTATTAATGAAAGAAGAAGGGCTACAAAAAACAGAAAACAAAAAAATATTTATAGGTGAACCAACACAATTAGATGAAAAAGACATACTAGAAAAATTAGCAAAATTAAAGAAACTAATAGAAAATGAAGAAACACCAATAGAAGAAATAAAAGATACAATACAAGAAGTAGTACCAACATACATAAACAAAAACAAACAAGAAAAATCAGAAAAAGAACCTGTAAAAGTATAACACTTTATCAAAATTATAAAAATAAGGAAAATCATGAAAAACAAAAAAATACTAACAATAATTCTAATACTAATATGGATGTGCATAGTATTCAAATTCTCAAGTCAACCAAGTACAGAATCATCACAATTAAGTGGAGGAATAACAAAAGCAATACTAAACTTCTTTAATGTATTAGAAGGAAAAACAATAGAACAACAATCTCAAATAGAAACAATTGTAAGGAAACTAGCACATTACTCAATATACACAATTGGAGGAATACTAATAATATCACATGTTAACTTATATAAGATATCAGCAAATAAAAAAGTAATAGTAAGCCAACTAATAGGAACACTATATGCAGCTACAGATGAAATTCATCAGCTATTTGTGCCAGGGAGAAGCGGAGAAATAAGAGATGTGTGTTTAGACTCGCTAGGAGTAATAACAGGAATAGTAATAATGTTACTAATTCTAAAATTAAAGAAAGAAGGAAGAAAATGAAACCATTTGAAAACAAAGTGTGGCTTTCATCACCCACAATGCATGGAGAAGAAATAAAATATGTAAAAGAAGCTTATGAAACTAATTGGATGAGCACTGTGGGAGAAAATATTAATGAAGTTGAAAGAATTACTTGTGAGAAAGTAGGATGTAAATATTCAGTAGCGCTATCTGCAGGAACAGCAGCACTACATTTAGCAGTAAAATTAGCTGGAGTAAAACCAGGAGATAAAGTTTTCTGCTCAGATATGACATTTAGTGCAACTGTAAATCCTATAACATATGAGGGTGGAATACCAGTATTTATAGACACAGAGTATGATTCTTGGAATATGGATCCAGAGACATTGAAAAAAGCATTTGAAATCTATCCAGATGTTAAAGTAATTGTAGTAGCACACTTATATGGAACGCCAGGAAAAATAGATGAAATAATGAAAATTGCAAAAGAACATAATGCTATTGTTATAGAAGATGCAGCTGAAAGCTTAGGAGCTTCATATAAAGGGAAACAAACAGGAACATTTGGAAAATTTAATTGTATTTCTTTTAATGGAAATAAAATTATTACTGGGTCAAGTGGTGGAATGTTGTTAACTGACGATATAGAATCAGCAAACAAAGCAAGAAAATGGTCAACTCAAGCAAGAGAAAATGCACCATGGTACCAACATGAAGAAATAGGTTACAACTATAGAATGAGTAATGTTATTGCAGGAGTTGTTAGAGGACAATATCCTTACTTAGAAGAACATATTGCTCAAAAAAAAGTGATATATGAAAGATATAAAGAAGGCTTGAAGGATTTACCAGTAAAAATGAATCCAATACCAGAAGAATGTGAACCAAACTACTGGCTTTCTTGTATGATAATAGATAAGAAAGCTATGTGTAAACAAGTAAGAAGTGAAAACGAGGCATTATATATAAGTGAAGAAGGAAAGAGTTGTCCTACTGAAATTTTAGAGGCAATAGCTTCAATTAATGCAGAAGGTAGACCAATATGGAAACCAATGCATATGCAACCAATCTTTAGAAACAATCCTTTTATTACTAAAAAAGGAAATGGAAGGGCAAATACAAATGCATATATTCAAAATGAAAAAATAGATGTAGGAATGGATATATTTGAAAGAGGATTGTGTTTACCATCAGATAACAAAATGACAGAAGAACAACAAAAGAAAATAATAGAAGTTATAAAAAACTGTTTTTAAAAAAGGAGTTTGAGAATTAATATGTATAGAAAATACATAAAAAGAATATTAGATTTTACATTAAGTTTAATTGCATTAATTGTCTTATCACCTATATTATTAATAACAGCAATATTAGTGAAAATAAAACTAGGAAGTCCGATAATATTTAAACAACAAAGACCAGGAAAAAATGAAAAAATATTTACACTATATAAATTTAGAACAATGACAGACAAAAAAGATGAAGAAGGAAATTTATTGCCAGATGAGCAAAGACTTACAAAATTTGGAAAAATATTAAGAAGCACAAGTATAGACGAATTACCTGAATTAATCAATATTTTAAAAGGAGATATGGCAATAGTAGGACCAAGGCCACAACTTATTAGAGATATGCTATTTATGACAGATGAGCAAAGAAAAAGGCATGACGTAAGACAAGGCTTGACAGGATTAGCACAAATAAATGGAAGAAATAATTTAACGTGGGAAGAAAAGATAGAATATGATCTAGAATATATAAAAAATATAACTTTTATAAATGATGTAAAAATAATATTCAAAACAATAGGAAAAGTATTTAAGAGAGAAGACATAGAAACAGAAGGGATGGAAACTGCAGAAGATTTGTGTGATTATTTGCTAAGAACTGGCAAAATAACAGAAAAAGAATATAAAGAAAAATTGCATGTATAATAAGGGGAAAGAATGAGTACAGAAAAAGAACTGGTATCAATAATAATGCCATCATATAATACAGGAAAATTCATAAGAGAAACAATAAATTCTGTGTTTAATCAAACATATAAAAATTGGGAACTACTTATCGTCGACGACTGTTCATCAGATAATACAGATGAAATTATAAAAAGTATAAATGATAATAGAATTATTTATATGAAGAACAATAAAAATAGTGGAGCTGCGGTAAGTAGAAATAAAGCTTTAAGAGAAGCAAAAGGAAAATGGATTGCTTTTTTAGATAGTGATGATTTATGGAAAGAAGATAAACTAGAAAGACAAATTAAATTTATGAAAGATAATAATTATTATTTTAGTTATACAAATTATATTGAGATTGATGAGAATAGTGTACCAAATGGTAAGAAAGTAACAGGTCCTAAGAAAATAACAAAAACAGGCATGTATAATTATTGCTGGCCTGGCTGCTTAACTGTAATGTATGATGCAGAAATAATTGGACTAATTCAAATAGAAAATATAAAGAAAAATAATGATTATGCAATGTGGCTAAAAGTTTGCCAAAAAGCTAATTGTTATTTATTAGATGAAAATTTAGCAATGTATAGAAAAAGAACTGGAAGTATTAGCAATCATAGCTATATATCATTGATAAAATGGCATTATAAATTATATAGAGATGCAGAACACAAAAATATTATATGCAGCTTATTTAATACTTTTAGAAATATGTTTTTTGGATTATTAAAAAAAACTGTATATTTCAAGGAGGAAATCAAATGTCAGATAGAGGATTAAAATATGATTTGAGAAGAAAAGCGCAAGTTATGGCATATAATCTAACGAAACCAGAAGTAGTATCAAAAATATACTTTAAACATGAATTAAAATATAAATTAAATTTAAAAGAACCAAAAACATTTAATGAAAAAATACAATGGTTAAAATTATATGAATGGCCTAATAATAAGTTAGCTATTAGCTGTACAGATAAATATGAAGTGAGAAAATATATTAAAGAAAAAAATATGCAACAATATTTAAATGAATTATTAGGGGTATGGGATAATGCTAATGATATAGATTTTAATCAATTACCAGAAAAATTTGTTTTAAAGTGTAATCATGGTTGTGGATATAATATTATTGTAAAAGATAAAAGTAAAATTAATTTTAAAAAGATAAGAAAAACACTAAATAAGTGGATGAAAGAAGATTTTGGAAAATACAATGCAGAGCCTCATTATAGTAGGATAAAAAGAAAGATAATATGTGAGAAATTTTTGGAAGGCGAAGTTATAAATTATAATATATATGTATTTAATGGAAAGGCTACATTTTTATCAGTTGCAGGAGGATTAGGAGAAGGAATTGAAGAACATTTAACTTATTATAATATAGATGGTAGTTTAGCAAAGTTTAAAAATTTATCTTACCCAGTAAAAAAAGAAAAATTAACAACATTATTACCTGAAATGATAAAAGTAGCAGAAAAATTTGGAGAAGATTTTCAAATGGTAAGAGTGGATTTGTATGATATACAAGGTAAAATTCTATTATCAGAGTTGACATTTACTCCAGGTGGAGGAATTATAAAATTTGATCCCAAAGAAGCAGATCTTGCTTTAGGAAAAAAATTAAATATAGATTTAGAAAGAAGAAAGTATGAAAAAGATTAAAATAGGAGTTATTGGACATTTTGGTGGAAGTAATTATTTCACAGATGGACAAACTGTAAAAACAAAAGAAAAACCTTCGACTT
>CAJKDR010000047.1 GCA_905198755.1 uncultured Clostridiaceae bacterium | reverse complement strand
TTAATATAAATGAAAATATTAAATAATTATTTGATTTTAAAAATTCTGTCATATGAATCTTCCTTCCTATTTTATTAAGTCTAATATTCTAGATAAATCATCATTTGATGAATATTCTATAACTATTTTTCCTTTTCTTTTTCCTGCGTCTAATCTTACCTTTGTTCCAAAGAAATCTTGGAATGAATCTTCTATATCTCTATATATTGCTTCATATCTTTTATCTATTTTTTTATTTTTTACTCTTTTAGTGCTTCTTGTTATTTCCCTAGAGCTTTCACCCTTTTCTATATATTTAAGAGCTGCTTCATATTGTTTATTTCCATCATCATATATTAGTAGTGCTCTACAATGTGCTTCTGTTAATTTTCCCTCTTTTGCTAATTCTAATACTCTTTCATCCAAATTTAATATTCTTAGAGTATTTGCAACACCACTTCTACTTTTTCCAATTATTTCTGCTACTTGTTGTTGAGTTAAGTTATATTCATCCATTAATAATTTTATACCTGAAGCTTTTTCAAACGCATTTAAATCTTCTCTTTGTATATTTTCTATTAATGCTATTTCTTGATTTTTCTTTTTATCATCTTCTCTTACAATTGCTGAAATTGTTGTTAGACCAGCCTTTTTACAAGCTCTCCATCTTCTTTCTCCTGCAATTATTTCATAATAGTCATCTTTTTTAGTTACTATTATAGGTTGAATTAAGCCATATCTTTTTATTGATTCTGAAAGTTCATTTAATGCTTCTTCATTAAATTGTTTTCTTGGTTGATCTCTATTAGGCTCTACATCTATTATTTTTAATTGTTGCACAACTTCTCCATCTTGTATTTTTTCTTCTTCTTTATCAACTTTTAAAGTATCTGAAAATAAAGCATCTAAGCCTTTTCCTAATCCTGTTTTCTTTGCCATTTTACATTTTCCTTTCTCTTGTTTATTATCCTAAATAATGTTTATTTAAATTTTCATATGTTTTGCTTTAGGAGTATCTTCATTATTTTTTATTAGTTCTTTTCCAAGCTTTTCATAGCATTTTGCACCTTTAGATTTTGGATCATATATTATTATTGGCATACCATAACTTGGTGCTTCACTTAATTTTACATTTCTTGGTATTACTGTTTTATATACTTTATCATTAAAATATTTTTTTACTTCGTTAACTACTTGTTTTGCCAAATTTGTCCTACTGTCAAACATTGTTAATAAAGCTCCTTCTACTTCTAAATCTCTGTTAAGATGTTTTTTTACCAAGTTAATCGTATTTAATAATTGTCCTAACCCTTCTAGCGCATAGTATTCACACTGCACTGGTATAAGTACACTATTTGAAGCTGTAAATGCATTTAATGTTATTAATCCCAATGATGGTGGACAATCTATTATAATATAATCATATTTATCTTTTATTTCTTCTAATTTTTCTTTTAATCTTTGTTCTCTTGACATCATTGATACTAACTCTACTTCTGCCCCTGCTAAATCTATGTTTGAAGGACAAACATCTAGATTTTTTATATTTGTTTTTAGTATTGCTTCTTCTATTTTAGTTTCATCTATTAGTACATCATAAACTGATAATTCTATTTCTTTATCAATTCCTACTCCACTTGTTGCATTTCCTTGTGGATCTGCATCTATTAGCAATATTTTTTTATTTTTTTTTGCTAATACAGTGCTTAAATTGATTGAGGTTGTAGTCTTTCCTACTCCTCCTTTTTGATTTGCTATTGAAATTATTTTACCCAATGTTATTCCTCCTATTGCAATAATTTTATATTATTAATAATATAAAATTATTAATAATATGTCAATGTAATTTTTAAAATTTAATAAAAAAGCTTAATGATTTATATTTTTCTATACAATAGGCTGTTTTTGTGGTGTTCCTGGTTTTCTAGGATATAGCTTAGGTGTTTCTTTTATCTTTGATATTATTACAATATTTCTTTCTATATTTGTTCCTGGTAACATCATTTTTTCTACTTTTTCTATTTTTCCACCTAATATTTTTATTGCTTTTTTTGAATTATTTAATTCTTCTTCTATATTATTTCCTTTCATACATATACATTTTCCGCCAACTTTTACCGCTGGCAACATTAATTCCGCAAGTATATTAAGTCCTGCCACTGCTCTTGATGTTGCTATATCAAATTTTTCTCTATATTCTTTATTTTTAAATGTTTCTTCTGCCCTTCCGTGCAATGTTGATATATTATTTATATTTAGCTTTTCTGTTATATCATCTAAAACTTTTAGTCTTTTATTTAACGAATCAAATAATACAACTTTATTTTCTAATACAATTTTTAACGGTATTCCCGGAAATCCAGCACCTGTACCTATATCAATTATCTTTTTCTCTTTATTTTCTATGTATTTGCAAATAGTTAATGAATCAATTAAATGCTTATTTATAAATTCTTCATCTTCAGTAATTGCTGTTAAATTTATATTTTTATTCCACTCAATAACTAAATTTTTATATTCATATAATAATTCTGCTTTTTTATCACTCAACTCTAAATTAATACTTTTTGCCTTTAATTGTAACTCACTTATAAATTCTTCTTTTTTCATAATTCCTCCTGTTGCCTGACAGTATATTTTTATCTTCTGAAACTATTGATTTCAAAATGTTTATCACTATTGTTTATCAGTAAACTGGTTATTTTTTATTTTTTGTTGTTCTAAATATATTAATAGCACAGATATATCAGCAGGTGAAACCCCTGATATTCTTGATGCTTGACCTATTGATGTTGGTTTTATTTTGTCTAGCTTTTGTCTAGCCTCTAAGCTCAAACCTTTTAAATTAGCATAAGATATTGTTTCATCCAATTTCTTTTCTTCTAGCTTTTTAAACTTTTCAACTTGTGCCTTTTGTAATTTTATATATCCTTCATATTTTACTTGTATTTCTACTTCTTCTTTTTCTTGTTTTGAAAGTTTTGGTCTATCAATATCTATCTTCTTAAGTGCTTCATATGTTAATTCAGACCTTCTTAGCAATTCATCTAGCTTAACTCCTCTATTAATTGGAGACGAATTATATTTTTTCAATATTTTATTTACTTCTTCTGTTGGTTTAATATTTGTATGTTTAATTCTTTCTATTTCTTTTTCTATATTTTCTCTTTTCTTTAAGAATTTTTGATATCTTTTCTCAGGTATTAAGCCTACTTCATAACCTTTTGGTGTTAATCGTAAATCTGCATTATCTTGTCTTAACAAAAGCCTATACTCTGCTCTTGAAGTCATCATTCTATATGGCTCGTTTGTTCCTTTTGTAACTATATCATCTATTAATACTCCTATATATCCATCTGACCTATTTAATATTAATGATTCGTTTCCTTTTATCTCTTGTGCTGCATTAATTCCTGCTATTATTCCTTGTGCTGCCGCTTCTTCATATCCAGATGTTCCGTTTATTTGTCCTGCAAAAAACATTCCTTTTATTGCTTTTAATTCTAATGATAGTTTTAATTGTGATGGTTCAATGCAATCATATTCTATTGCATATGCTGGTCTTGTGAATTCTGCTTTTTCTAATCCTGGTATTGTTCTATACATTGCTATTTGTACATCTTCTGGCAAGGATGAGCTCATTCCTTGTATATACATTTCTTCAGTATTTTCACCCACTGGTTCTACAAATACTTGATGTCTAGGCTTATCGCTAAATCTTACAACCTTATCTTCTATTGAAGGACAATATCTTGGTCCTGTCCCTTCTATTTCTCCACCATATAAAGGTGATCTATGTAAATTTTTTCTTATAATCTCATGTGTTTTTTCATTTGTATATGTCAAATAACAAGGCATTTGTTCTTTTTTTATTGGCTTATCTTCAAAAGAAAACATCTCTATATCTTTATCACCTTCTTGAATTTCCATTTTTGAAAAATCTATTGATTTTCTATTAATTCTTGCTGGTGTTCCTGTTTTAAATCTTACAATGTTTATTCCTAAGTCCTTTAAGCATTTTGATAAACTATTTGCTGGAAATACGCCATCTGGGCCACTTTCATAAGATATATCTCCTATAAAAATTTTTCCTTTCAGATATGTTCCAGTTGCTAAAATGACAGATTTCACATTGTATATTGCTCCTATATTTGTTTCTATAGATTTAACTTTTCCATCTTCTACAGCTATATTTACCACTTCTGCTTGTTTCATATATAAGTTTTTTTGCTTTTCTATTGTATGTTTCATTTCTATATGATACTTTTTTCTGTCTGCTTGTGCTCTTAAAGAATACACTGCCGGCCCCTTTGAGGTATTCAACATTCTTAATTGTGTAAATGTTTTATCTATATTTTTTCCCATTTCACCGCCTAAAGCATCTATTTCTCTTACTAAATGACCTTTTGAAGATCCTCCTATATGTGGATTGCATGGCATATTTGCTACAGCTTCTAAGCTTATTGAAAACATCAAAGTTTTCATTCCTAGCCTTGCTGCTGCTAAAGCTGCTTCGCATCCTGCATGTCCTGCTCCAATTACTGCAACATCATATTCTCCCGCATAATAACTCATTTTATTTCTTCCTTTCTTCTTATCCTTTTATATCTTCTTAATTTTAATACATTTAATATATATTTCTATTTTCCAAGACAGAATTTAGAAAATATTTCATTAATTATATCTTCTGTTACACTTTCTCCTGTTATTTTGTTTAATTCCTCTATCGCTTCTTTAAAATATATCGCTGTTATATCTATTGGTATATTTTCTTTTATTGTTTTTTCTACCTTTTTTATGCTGTTTTCTGCACTACAAATTGCCTCTTTATGTCTTACATTTGTTATTATTGATGTGTTTTCAGGGTTTATCTCGTTTATTCTAAATAATTCTACCATACTATTATAAAGTTCTTCTATTCCAGTTTTCTCTAATGCTGATATTTCTATTGTTTTTTTATTTAAATCTGTTATTATTTTTTCTTCTTTTAATATGTTATTTTCTAAATCTGATTTGTTTAGCAATATAATAGAATTCTTATCTTTTATAAATTCTATTATTTCTTTATCCTCATCTGTTAGTTTTTTAGTAGAGTCAAAGATTGCAATAACTAAATCAGCTTCATTTAAAGCTTTTCTACTCTTATCTATTCCTATTTTTTCTATTTCATTATCTGCTTTTCTTATTCCTGCTGTATCTATTAGTTTAAATAATATTCCTTTTATCGTTACATATTCTTCTATTGTATCTCTTGTAGTTCCTTCTATATTTGTTACTATAGCCCTATCTTCCTTCAATATAGCATTTAGTAATGACGATTTTCCTGCATTTGGTCTTCCTACTATTGCTACATTTACACCATCTCTTAGTATTTTTCCTGCTTCGAATGTATTTTCAAGTTTTTTTAGCATATTTAATATATTTTTTGATTCATCTATAATATTTTGACTTGTTCTTTCTTCTATGTCATACTCTGGATAGTCTATTGAAGCTTCTATATCAGCCATTAAATCTAATATTTTTGCTTTTATTTTATTTATTTCTATAGATAAATACCCTTCTAATTGATTTATTGCCGCTTTTTGCTCTTTTTCACTCTTTGAATTTATTAAATCAATAACAGATTCTGCTTGTGATAAGTCTATTCTTCCATTTAGAAACGCTCTTTTTGTAAATTCTCCAGGTTCTGCTAGATTTGCCCCATTTTTTATACATAATTCCAATATTTTTTTTAATATAATATTGTTACCATGTGTATTTATTTCACACATATTCTCTGTTGTATAGCTTTTAGGTGATACAAAGTATGATACTAAAACTTCATCTATTATATTTTTATTATCATCAATAATATTCCCATATTTTATTGAATAGCCTTTTATTTCTGATTTATTTTTAGGCACAAATATTTTTTCTATAATATTAAATGCTTCTTTTCCACTCATTCTAACTATCCCTATTCCACCATTTCCAGGAGGTGTAGATATTGCTACTATTGTACTCATTTTACTTTCCTCTTTCTATATTAATATATAAAAAAGATCAAAAGTCGATAATTAAAGATAAACTTTAATTATAAAAATCCGACCTTTGACCCCCGATTTTTATTTTTTTAATAAAACTACTATTTTTCTATTAGGTTCTTCCCCTACACTTTCAGTTGTTACCTTTGGATGATTTTGTAATTTACTATGTATTATTTTTCTTTCATATGCTGACATTGGCTCTAATGTAACTTTTTTTCTTGTTTTTATAACAGTTTTAGAAACTTTTTCTGCTAATTCTTCTAGTACTTTTTTTCTTTTTGCTCTATATCCTGATATGTCTAATATAACTCTAGTTTTTTCTTCTATATTTTTATTTGATATAGCACCTAGTAAAGTTTGTAATGCATTTAAGTTCTCGCCCCTATATCCTATTAATGAATTTGTTTTTTCTCCTTCTATATTAACATATATATAGTATTTATCATCTTCTATATTATAAGTTAATTCATCGTCTGATATTTGTTTTAAAAATACATTTAAGAAATCACCTAAGTTTTGTTTTGCTTTATTTATAGCTTCTTCTGACATTTCTCTTTTTTCTTTTGCAGTTACTATTTTTTTGTCTTCTTTTTTTATGTTTTCTTTAATTTTTAATTCAACTTTTACTACTCTTGGTTCTAAAATACTGAAAAAACTTCTTTTTTCTTCATCTTCAACTGATATAACTTCTACATCGCTTTTTTTAAGTCCTAAGTCTTTTAATCCTTTTTCTATAGCTTCTGTAGATGTTTTTCCTTCATATATGTGTCTTTCTTCCATCCTTATTCCTCCTCGTCTTTAAGAACTTTGTTTAAAACTAATCTTTCTCCTATCATTAATATATTGTTTATTAACCAATATAAAGCTAGTCCTAATGGTGCAACTAAAGAAATAGAAACTGCCATTATTGGCATCATATAACTCATTGATTTATTCATATTTTGCATTGCATCAATTTCTTCTTCTTCTTTTGTTTCATTTTCTTTATCTTCTTTCTTCTTTGGAACTTGTGTATTCATTGATATTTTCATTGAAACAATTGAAGATATTACATACAAAACTGGTATTATATAAACTTTATAATCTTTATAATTAACATTTGGTATACTACTTAAATCTAAACCTAAAAAGTTCATATTTAAATATACATTAGGATCTTGTTCTCCTTTTTCTTTAATTATTTGTACTTCTGGATATGATGTCGTTATAGATAACTCATTTTTATAGTTTTCTATTGTTTGTGTATCAACTTTTTTCATATATGTTAAAGGACATCTAACTAAATAAAATACTGCAAATAGTAAAACTATTTGAACTATTGAACTAAGACATCCACTAAAAGGACTCATATTTTCTCTTTTATATAAATCCATCATTTCTTGATTTAATTTTTCTGGATTTGATTTATATTTATCTTGCATTTCCTTTATTTCAACTTGCATTTTAGCATTTTTCTTCATTGCCTTTTGTTGCTTTATTGATAATGGTAATAATATTATTTTTATTAATATTGAAAATAATATTATTGCTAACCCATAATTATTAACAATATTATATATAAAATTTAATAAATATCCTAAA
>CAJKDR010000046.1 GCA_905198755.1 uncultured Clostridiaceae bacterium | reverse complement strand
GGTAGCTCCGTTGGGACGAAGTAAAAATTTATAAACAATGTACCCGTTGCAGGACGAGTACAACTTTTAAGCTGAACAATGATATGAAAGACAAATTACAATTTATAAAAAGGAGAATTTATAATGCAAATAATTACAAGTAAAGATAATGAAATCATTAAAAATATAAGAAAACTAAAAGAAAAAAAATACAGAGATGCAAACAACGAATACCTAATAGAAGGAATAAAATTAATAAAAGAAGCGGTAGAAGAAAAAGCAAAAATAAAATTAATAGTAGTATGTGAAGAATCAATAGAAGATGGAGATATAGATCAAAAACTATTATATGAAATAGCAAAATATGATTGTATATATGTAAATAAAAAAGTATTTTCAATATTAACAGATGTACAAAATCCACAAGGAATACTTGCTGTAATAGAAAAGAAAAATGATGAAGAAAATATAAATTACAAAGAAGATATAATAGTAGTACTAGATGGGATACAAGACCCAGGAAACCTAGGAACAATATTAAGAACAATAGATAGTGTTGGGCTTTCGCAAGTTATAGTATCAAAAGAAACAGCAGATAGTTATAATCCAAAAGTAGTGCGCTCAACAATGGGAGCAATATTTAGAGTAAATGTAATAGAAAGTGAAGATTTACTACAAACACTAAAAAACTTAAAGAAACATAAATATAAAATAATGGCAACATCCTTAGAAACAAATAATAGTATATATGATGTAGAATATAATAAAAAAGTTATAGTTATAGGAAACGAAGCAAATGGAGTATCAAAAAATGTATTAGAATATGCAGACGAAAAAATAAAAATTCCAATGCTAGGAAAAACAGAAAGCTTAAACGCATCAGTAGCAACATCTATAATTTTATATGAATATGTAAGAAGGAAAATAAAATTAATGTAGGGGGCGGAATTTATTCCGCTTTTTTTTATATAAAAATATAACGAAAACATAGGGAAATAACAGTATCGAAAAGAATAAAATAAAAAAATGTAAAACAGTAACAAAAATGTAATAAAAAAGAAATAAACACAGTAAAACGAAGATCCCTAAATCTGTAGAACCTCTAGGAAAAAATATCCATTTACAATAATAAAAAAACATGGAATAATTAATATAGGAATATTATGCCCTGGAGGTAATTATGAAAAAAGTATCAAAAAAAGTAATATTAATAATAACATTTGCAGCAATAATATCAGCATCAAGTTTAACAAAAACAAATGCACAAGAAATAAATAGAAACGACCTAACCCCATATACAACAAATATGGAGTCAACTGATAATGAAACAAATGTAAGAACACAAAGTGATGATACAACAACAGAGACAATGAGCTGGGATGTATCAGAAGGGCATGATGGTTCAGCAATAGCAACATTTACACCTGATGGTACTCTAACAATAAGTGGAACAGGTGGACTATATAATTATTCAGATTCAAATAATTCAACAAGACCATATTATGAACAAATAGATAAAATAAAGAATGTAATTATAGAAGATGGAATTACAAATATAGGAGATTACATGTTTATAGGATGCACTGAATTAAAAAGTGTTTACATATCTAAAACAGTTAAAGTAATAGGAACAAAAGCGTTATTTACTACATCTATTGAAGAAATAGTTGTAGATGAACAAAACGAAGATTTTATGAGTGATGATGGAGTTTTATATACAAAATGGCATAATGATTTACTCTTATATCCATCATCTAAGCCAGGAATAACATATACAACAAAATCATATAATATAGCTCAATATGCATTTTATAATGTACAAAATCTAAATGATTTAATTTTATACAATAAAACAAAAGCAGTAGAAGCAGGTGCATTTTATCAATGCAGTAATATTCAAAATATTACAATACCCAGTTCAGCAAATTTAAAAAAAGGCGTAATAGATAATACTGGTATTAGTTTTGGAGTATTTGTATTTTGTGATTATATTAATTTATATTGTTGTCCAGACTCAGAAATAGAATCATATATATCAAAAAATTATAATACAGGGTATACTAAAGTTACAGTTATAGCATCACATAAATTCATTGAAAAAGATTTATATGGGCATACTGTAAATCAATGTGAAATTTCAGGAGAATTTGAAGATGGGGGATATGTTGATATCTCAGCATCAGCAGAAGATGATGTATATGCAAAAGAGTTTGAAGAAGGAACAATAACAGTATTTGGAAAAGGAAATATGGTAAGTCGGAACCATTGGTAGTATCAATTGGTTAGAAGATATGATAAATAAAGAAAAACAGTATAATATTGTTATAGAAGAAGGTGTTACAAATATAGGAGGAGGTTTATTTGTTTATAATTTTAATTATCTTAAAAATTATAAATTGGCAAGTACAATAAAAGAAATTGAGTATGGTGCATTTTATGGCACAAATATAGATAATTTAGAATTAAATGAGGGTTTAGAATATATAGGGGATAGAGCTTTCGAAAATGCTACAATTAAAAATATGAATATTCCATCAACATTAAAAAGTATTGGAGCAGAAGCATTTAAAAATTCCTCTATATTATCAGAAAGTATGGAAATACCAACTACAGTTCAAAGTATAGGAGTTGATGCATTTAAAAGCGATACAGAAAAAGTAAACGAAATACGTTTTAAAGAAGGAAGAGAAAGTATAAATTCAGAAATGTTTTCTGGAGATATAGGAGTAAAAAACATAAAAATAAATAGCGATATAAAAAATATAGACTGTAAATTTTATTTAATTACGTCATTAGAGAACATTAATATTAATGAAGATAATCAATATTATTGTTCAAAAAATGGAGTATTGTTTAACAAAGAAAGTTCTAAAATAATTGCATATCCTGCAGGCAAAGAAGAAACAACATATGAACTACCAGCCACAACTAAAGTTATAGGAAGTAATTCATTTTATAATTCAAAAATTGAAAGTATAGAGATACCAAATGGAATTACAGAAATTGGAGATGAGGCGTTTTCAAATTCATCTAATTTATTTTATATTAGTATTCCAAGTTCAGTTACCAATATAGGTGAAAATATCGTCTATGGTTGTAATTCATTACCAAGCTCTGCTAATGCGAGCAAAGGAATTCATGTATGCCCAGATAGCTATGCATCTACAATTAAATACAAAAAAAAGAGTGCAGTGTTGGGGGAAAATGCAGGAAAATTAAAAGAACATAAATATGGAGAAGTAACATATATATGGAACGAAGATAAAACAGAATGTAAAGCAGAAAGAACATGTATGAGGAGTGATGATAATCTTGATGAAGAAGTAGTACAAACAACCAGTCAAATAACAAAAGAAGCAACATGTGAAGAAGCAGGAGAGAAGACATACACAGCAACATTTAACAACGAAGCATTTGCAGAACAAACAGCAACAGAAGAAATCCCAGCCACAGGGCATAGTTGGGGAGAAATAACATACAAATGGAACGAAGATAAGACAGAATGCACAGCAGAAAGAAAATGTACAAGAGATGAAACACATAAAGAAACAGAAACAGCAACAATAAGTAGTCAAATAACAAAAGAAGCAACATGTGAAGAAGCAGGAGAAAAAACATATACAGCAACATTTAACAACGAAGCATTTGCAGAACAAACAGCAACAGAAGAAATTCCAGCTAAAGGCCACACAGCAGGGCAAGTAGTAGAAGAAAACAGAGTAGAGGCAACATGTACAGAAGAAGGACACTATGATGAAGTAATCTATTGTACAGTATGTAACAAAGAAATAAGTAGAGTGCAAAAAACAATAAAAGTCAAAGGACATACATATAGTGAAGAATGGACAATAGATAAAGAAGCAACATGTGAAGAAACAGGAGAAAAGAGTCATCATTGTACAGAATGTGGAGAAAGAACAGATATAACAACAATAGAAGCATTAGGACATGATTATCAAATAAAAAGTACAACAGATGCAGTATGTGAAAAAGGTGGAACAATAATATATGAATGTACAAGATGTAAAACAACAAAAGAAGAAACAACTCCAGCACTAGGACACAAGGGAGGAACACCAGTAGAAGAAAATAGAGTAGAAGCAACATGTACAGAAAATGGTAGTTATGATGAAGTTACTTATTGTAAAGTTTGTGGAGAGAAATTACTTAAAGAGAAAAAAATAATTCCTGCTTTAGGACACGACTATGAAAAAATAGTAGTACAACCTACAGAAACAGAGCAAGGGTATACTTTGCATATTTGTAAAAGATGTAAGGATGAATACAAAGATAACTATGTTCCATCAATAGATAAAAAAGATCCTATACAAATAAAAGATGACGAAAAAGATATTACTATAATAGAAAAAGAAGAACAAAAATATATTATAGTAGAGCCTAATACAACAGTCGATAGATTAAAAGAAGCTATAATAATAGAAAAAGAATATACAGTAATAGATAAAGAAAACAAACAAAAAGAAGGAATATTAGCAACAGGAGATAAAATAACTGTAAAAGATACATATAAAACATCATATATAATTATAGTAAAAGGAGATGTTAATGAAGATGGAGTAATAGACTTCATGGGAGATGTGGTTATGCTAAATAACTATAGGCTAGGACTAATAAAACTAAGCAAAGAGGCAATACTTGCAGGAGATATGAACATGGATGGAAAGATAGACTTTGTTGAAGATATAGCTAAAATAAACAACTATAGAATAAGTGCAGTAAGAAGCTTAATTAAATAATAAATAAAAATCCCAACTAAGATTATAATTCTTGGTTGGGATTTGTTAATAAGTCTATGACTTTGGGATATATATTTATTGCATTTTCTTTCCAGTTATCTGATATGTATTTTGCTTGTTCTCTTGATGAGGCAAATGTTGAAACTTCAAAAATTGTTTTATTATTTTCTATTACTTTACATTTAACAGTGAATTCTTTTTCGCTATAAGGGATAAATTCAGAAGTTATAGATACTTCTTCTTCTATGGTTTCTAGTTCACCTTTTATTGTTTGGTCAACCTTTAATTTTATAATTCCAGGAACTAATTCTTGTGTTAGATTTAAGGCTTCTATTCCAGAATTTGTTATTCTGTATAATGATTCTGAAGAATCTTCAGGATGATAGTTTTCTATGTATTTATTTTCAATTAAATCCAATAAAAATTGTTGAAAATAAAAATAGTTCATATCTGTAATTGATAACACTAATTGAAGTAATTCATCGTTATTTACAGGTTTATTAACTGTATTTAGAATATATAAAATTAATACTTTGTTTTGTGCTAAAGTTTCATTGTCTGATGTTAGTTTCATTTATATTCTCTTCTTTCTTAATAAAAAATAAATTATAATATTTATTATGAAATATCATATTTTTCAAATTCCTTCCAAACACTGTCACAATAAATTTTCTTTGATGCTGAAAATGGAAGAATAATATCATCTTCATTTGCTTCTAAAGAATTTCTTAAATCATTTACATATGAATCTACTTTAGTTGGAGCAATCTTATCAGCTTTATTAGCTATAACCATATAATTATGTCCAACACTACGAATATAGTTAAACATTAATATATCGTTTTCACTAGGTTTATGTCTTATATCTATTAGAAGAATAATAAGTTTAATATTTGCTCTATTTAAAAGATATTCATCTATAAATTTATTAACCTTTGCTTGTTCAGTTTTTGACATTTTACTATATCCATATCCGGGTAAATCAACAAAGTAAAACTTAGAATCTATATTATAAAAATTAATTTGTCTAGTTTTACCAGGTTCGCTACTTGTTCTAGCTAAAGACTTTCTGTTAATCATAGTATTAACAAAAGAAGACTTTCCAACATTAGACTTACCAGCCAAAACAATTTCAGGAAGGCCATTACTAGGATATTGTTTTGATCCAACAGCAGAAATTTCAAATTTAGGATTTTTAACTATCATAATTTTCTCCTATTATTTTTTTGGAATTAGTTTTTCAGTTCCGCCCATATAAGGTCTTAAAACTTCTGGAATATTAATACTTCCATCTTCGTTATAGTTGTTTTCTAAGAATGCTATTAGCATACGTGGTGGGGCAACAACAGTGTTATTTAGAGTATGTGCTAAATAATTACCTTTTTCACCTTTTATACGAATACCTAATCTTCTACTTTGAGCATCTGTTAAGTTTGAACAACTACCAACCTCAAAATATTTTTGTTGACGTGGGCTCCATGCTTCAACATCCACACTTTTAGCTTTTAAATCTGCTAAATCTCCACTACAACATTCTAATGTACGAACTGGGATGTCTAAGCTTCTAAATAATTCTACAGTATATGACCATAATTTATCATACCATTTGTAGCTATCTTCTGGCTCACATACAACAATCATTTCTTGTTTTTCAAATTGATGTATTCTATAAACACCACGTTCTTCAATACCATGTGCACCTTTTTCTTTTCTAAAGCAAGGAGAATAAGATGTCATGGTATAAGGCATATCTTCTTTTTTTAATATTTGACCTTTGAATTTTCCAATCATTGAATGCTCACTAGTTCCGATTAAATATAAATCTTCACCTTCGATTTTATACATCATAGCATCCATTTCTTCGAAACTCATAACACCATCTACAACATCAGATCTTATCATATATGGAGGTATACAATAAGTAAAACCTTTATTAATCATAAAATCTCTTGCATAAGAAAGAATACTTGAATGTAATCTAGCGATATCTCCAACAAGATAATAAAATCCATTTCCAGCAACACGACGAGCTGAATCTAAGTCTAATCCTCCAAAAGATTCCATTATATCAGCATGATATGGAATTTCATAATCAGGAACAACAGGTTCTCCAAATTTTTCAACTTCAACATTTTGAGAATCATCTTTCCCAATAGGAACAGACTCATGCATAATGTTAGGAATTTTCATCATTCTTGATTTTATTTCTTCAGCATATTTTTCTTCCAATTTTTCATTTTCTACTAGTTCATTGTTAATTTCTTGAACTTTTAATTTTATATTTTCAGCTTCTTCTTTTTTGCCTTCTCTCATTAAAGCACCTATTTGGTTACTTAATGTTTTTCTTTCATTTCTTAATTCATCACCATGCATCATTGTTTCACGATTCTTTTTATCCAAATCGATTACTTCGTCTACTAATGGTAATTTGTGATCTTGAAATTTCTTTTTTATGTTTTCTTTAACTATATCAGGATTTTCTCTCAAAAATTTAATATCTATCATAATATTTTACCTCTTACTCTAAAAAATTTTTACTTAAATCTTCTACCAATTCAAATCTATGTTTTTGACCTGTGATATTATCAGGTCTTTGTGGTATTTCCTCTAAGAACATTTTTTCAGGGCGTACCCATAAAGTTCTTGAATCTTCTCTATTATATAAAGGTTTATATACAACCATTCTTTCTTGAGTTTCCGAATGATATGCAACATTTTCTACAAAATAGTAATTGCCTTTAAAATGTCTATATACTTTTCCAATATTTACAGCATCCATATAAACCTCCCATATCAATATTATGTACAATATTTTATCATTTTTACATAAAAAAAGCAATAGTGAAATACATCAATTAAAACGCGTTAAAAATTGTAATTTGCCTTTCATATCATTGTTCAGATTAAAGGTTGTACTTGTCCTGCAACGGGTACATTGTTTATAAATTTTTACTTCGTCCCAACGGAGCTACC
>CAJKDR010000045.1 GCA_905198755.1 uncultured Clostridiaceae bacterium | reverse complement strand
TATTCATTTAATTTATTAAAATATATAGTTTCTTCATAACATGAATATAAATCTTCATCTTCAGATAACCATAAATTTAATTCTACATTTCTTGATGGAATATCTCTTTCTTGTTCTATTCTTGCTAAATCTATACCTTTATATCTTTCATTAAAAAAGATTTCTCCATTTGACTTGTGCCACCATTTTATGGTGTTATTTTTATGATATAATAGAATTATATTTTCATTTGTTAATTCTGCTACTCTAATAGCAGTAGAAGTTAGCGACGTCCTATATTTTTTTGATATTTGTTTTATTAATTCAAAGTTAACATCATTTTCTTTAATTATATTTCTAATAATTTTACTAGGTAATAGTAACTCTACTGCAAATCTATCCGCCTCATCTTCTTTTTGTTTACTTGTACATATTGTAGACAAATCTTCTTTAGAAAAATAATGTGTTCCTCTATGTATTAATATATGTCCTAATTCATGAGCAAGTGTAAATCTTTTTTGTTCTTCATTATATACTTTTGAAGATATAACAATGAGTCTTTTTAATCCTTCTACTTTAGATGCTCCTAATATTCCTTCTTCTAATTCTGTACTCACTAGTCTAATATTCATCTTGCTTATTAAGTCTTCTATATCAATTGCTTCTTCTATATTTAAATTATAGTCATATATCAATTCGTTTACAATTTTAGTTGGATTATTCATCTTTAAATTCCTCTTCAAATATTTCTTCTATCTTTTTTATGGTATCATCATTTGTAACTTTACTTCTAAAATTAACAACATTATCTACTTGATATAATTCATTTTTATATTCATCTATCTTTTCAAATAATTGTTTAAAAGATTTTGTTACACTATTTGATTTTATTATATTTATGTATTTTATTTCATCCATAAATTCTATATAATCATTTGGTAACAATTCACTTTTAAAATATTCAAAATCTATACTTTGTTTTTCATTTATTAAATCAGTATATTTATCTAAAGCGTATTCTATACTAATCATTTTTTCTCCTCCTATTTATATATGTCCTTTTTTCAAAAAATTGGTCACATTTCTTCATAAATTTTTTTAAATTTTTTTATAGCTCTTCTATATCGAGAATAAATAGCTTCTATATTTTCTCCTGTTAACTCACTTATTTTCTTTGCAGTTATTCCATTTATAACTCTTAATTGTATTATTTGTTTATCTTCAGTTTGAAGTTTATTCATCGCCGTATTAATTTTTTCAATTTCTTCTTTCCTTATAATTATTATTGCAGGATCCTGATTATAGTAATTATAATCTTCATCTGCTATTTTTTCTTCATCTAATTCTACTATTGTAATTTTATTTTTCTTTCTTATTTTTTCTCTGCATTTATTTTTTGCAAATCCTAATACAAATGTTGTAAATTGACAGCTCCCATTATATTTGTAAATTTTTTCTATACTTTCTTTCAGAGTTTCTTCTATTATTTCATTTTTATCTTCTTCTGTGAGAATACTTTTTGCTGTGTAATGATATACATATCTTGGTAATTTTTCATAAACTCTAGCATACAGTATTTCTCCACTGTCTTTATTACCATTAATATATTCATCCACTAATTTATAATCTTCTAAATATGTAATATCTTTTACCATCTTTATACCCCTGTTTTACTTTAATACATCTTCATTAAAAAATTTGTCGAAACTTGTAACTTGTTATCAAAAAAAGCAAAATAATTTTGTAATATATAATTACTATTATCTTGCTTTTCTTTTGCTATTTTTATATTAGTCAATACCTTTAACTTCTGTCCCATCATCAAAAATTTTAACTATTTTACTAAAATCTTTTGCACCTATATGAGTATAATAACTTCCACCATCAATATAACAAGATTCACATTTACAAGGCACTAAATCATGCAAACCTTTCGATTCAATTATATCTCCACAAATTAAACATTTAACTTTCATAATTATAACTTCCTCTTATATATACTCTCCTATATTACTCATATCTATATTCTTCACTATCTTCAGCAACTTTTAACCATCCTATTTCATCTTCATCCTCATTTATTTCGTATTGTATTCCTTTGTAACTACATTGTTTCAAATGTTCTCTTAGTTCATCATCACATGCATATATATATAATCCGTTTACTCCACGTGTCATAAGAATTCTAACTTCATGTTTTAAAAGTTTTTCTCCAAATTTCTTTGAAGTACCATCAGATAATGTTCTGTTTCTAGTAGCTTTTTCATTACAACTTTCATTTGTATCAAAAACTATACGACCATTTCTATACTTTACAGATGGTCCAAGAATTACTCCTGCATAATTCAAGTCAAACCCTTGAATTGTAAATGTTGAGCCCACTTCTTTAATTGTTTGTGGCTGTTCAGCCCATGAAAGTTTTTTTATTTCTCTTTTTTGCTTTCTATCTAAATCTTGTTCTAATTCTCTATTCCATGGTTTATGCCATTTTCCTATTTTTACTTCCCAATATTTAAAATCCTTTTTTGAATTTTTATTTGAATTATATGGCCAATCATAAGTTGCAATTAGCCTTGACAATTTTGTTTCATCTTTTAATGATTTTTTCACAATTTTTCTTTCTAATTCTTCCGGCGTATCAAAAATTTGTATATCGTAATCACCTAAATCATAAGGTAATTGTTTTACAATTCCTTCTTTAGTAAATGAGTTTATCCACTCTATTACATCTTCATTAGCATGCATTCTAAGTTGATTTTCTAATTTAATATAATTTTCATTATTTATTGCCTTACTTTTATATTCTTCTAATATCTCATCTTCCCAGTATTGTTCTGTAGTTAAAATTTGATCTTCATCGAACATTACGACCACAACTTTAGCTCTTTTTAGTATATCTTCTAATTGATTATTACCTCTATAAGATTGTTTACCTTGTGTCAATAGAAGATGTGCCTCATCAACAAAAACAACATCAACTGGATTATCAACAGAATATTTATTTATAAAAGGTGTTGGTTTATATACTACCTGTCCATATTTATCAGTTAATCCTAATTTATCAGCAATTTGATTATATACTGTAATTTGTTCATCGTGATTTACTAGTAAGAAACAATTTGAGGTTTCATATTTCAAATCTTCATTATTATTCTTTGCTTCCTCATATCTACAGAACAATTCATAAAATGTACTACTATTTAATACTGTTTTTCCAGTTCCAGCTTCACCCTCGACAAATATTAATTGACCTCTTTCATCATTTCTTAATGCTTTAACTACTTTTTCTATAATCATTTCTTTAGCTTTTTGTTGTTCCTCTGTAAGTTTATGTAATGGTGATGCTTTAAAAATAGCTGAATCTTTAATAGCAGTTTCTAATGGAAATACTTCTTTATTGTCTTTCCTAAGTTTTTTCCATATCTTTGCGAAAATATCATCTAACTCTTCTATTGGATAATAACGATTTTGTGGGTTATTTCTTCCATTATGTACTTTTTTTATATTTTCAACACTCATCAAATAATGAATCAATCTATTTTCTATATCTAGTGTCATCGACTTATTAAAATGTTCATGTCCTATTACATATAAATTAGCATTTTCATCTGATAAGTTGTGTTGCCACTCATTTTTATCTGACATTTTACTATAATGTTGTCTTGTTCTTTGGAAAATATTATTTGATTCACCAACATATACTTCATAATCATTTTTACTTTTCCAATTATGTATATATACTATAGGAAAATTCAATATAGTATCTTTAAATTTTTCGTTGTTTGATTCTAAAATTTGTTTTTCAAATACTTTTAATGCGCTTATATTGTCTTGTACTTTTTCAACAATTGGTTCTGCTACTCTCATAATTACATTCCTCTTTTTACATTTATTTCTCCATTAAATACTATAATTTATTATATTTTGTACTTACTCCTTTAGCTTTTTCAACTGGATATTTTTTCTTTGTTTTTTCTAACTTTTTTAATATAATTTCTTCAGGATTCACATTTAATTTCATTGCCATTTGAATACAATATGTAAATACATCTGCTAATTCTTCACATACTTCTTCTTTATTATAATTTTCACTATCCCATTGAAAACATTCTAGAAGTTCGCCTGCTTCAATAGATATTGATTTAGCTAAATTTTCTGGTGAGTGAAATTTATCCCAATCTCTTTCTTCATTAAATTGTTTTACCTTCTTCATTATTTCTTCCATATTTTCCCTCCATATATGCAATTACTATATCATATTTCTTACATTTTTTCTACAGATTATTGTATATTTCAATAAATTCTTATATAATACATACGAAGGAGAATATTATGGATAATTTACCCTATATAAGAAGTTCAAAAGAATCAATAGTTCAATATGCACTTAATCTAAAAGAAAAAACATTTAAAGATGTTTTATTAAATGACCCTAATATTACAGATGAAGATAGAGCTGTATTATTTGAATACTATAATAACCCTAAATCAAAAGGGTCATTAGGTCAATTAATAGAAAAACATTTTTTCTTCTATGATATAAATAATAATTCTGAGGCAGATTTTAATGAAGCTGGAGTTGAATTAAAAGTTACTCCGTATACTATAAAATCTAATGGTGACTTAAGAGCAAAAGAAAGACTTGTACTTACTATTATTAACTACATGAAAGATTATAAAGAAGAAGATTTTTTAAAAAGCCACGTATATGAAAAATGCGCCTTAATGCTTTTAATTTATTATTTATATGAACCAAATAAAGAAAGATTAGATTATTTAATAAATTACATTAAACTATTTCAATTTCCAGAAGAAGATTTAGAAATAATAAAAAATGATTATAAAATAATTATTGATAAGATAAAAAATGGTAAGGCAGAAGAAATATCTGAAAGTGATACAAACTATTTAGGTGCTTGTACTAAAGGTGCTAATGCAAACTCTTTAAGAGAACAACCTTTTAGTACTGAAAAAGCAATGCAAAGAGCTTTTTGTTTAAAAAATTCTTATATGTCTTATATTCTAAACCACTATATTGTAAATAAAACTGAAGAATATGAGTCTCTTATAAAAGATGCTAATATCTTAAAAGGACAAACTCTAGAACAATATATTATTAGTAAACTAGAACCCTATTATAATCAAGATATAGAGTTCTTAAAGCATAAATTTAATATTCCATATCAGGTAACTAATAAATCTTTTACATATTTACTAGCAAAAGGAATGTTAGAAGTAGTAAATGAAAAAATCGAAGAATTTGAAAAAGCTAACATAAAAATAAAAGCTATTAGATTAAGACCTGATGGTATGCCAAAAGAGTCTATGTCTTTTCCGACTTTTAAATATACTGAGATTGTTAAAGAAACATGGTTAGATTCTGAACTATATGAAACTTTTTCAACTACTAAATATTTATTTATGATATATCAGTATGTGAATGAAGACACTTTAATTTTCAAGAAAGCTATGTTCTGGAATGTACCAGAAAAAGATTTAAATACCGAAATAAAAAGAGTTTGGGAAGATACTATTGAAAGAATAAAAAATAATGAATATGATAATTTACCAAGAATATCAGAGAGTCCTATATTACATGTTAGACCTCATGCTAGAAATGCTCAAGATACTTATCCAACATTGGATGGTAAACAAGCAATAAAAAAATGTTTTTGGTTAAATGCAAGTTATATAAAACAACAAATAGAAGGAGAGTAATTATGGCAGGTTATATTTTTTCATTAGGAAAAGATAATGCACAAGAAATATTAAAAAATTGTATATATAATGGTTGCTATTCAACAAATATGAGTCCAATAACTGAAACTACAAGAAATTTTATACCATTTGAAGCTACCTTTACTGATTATTGTAGTATGAAAACTGGAGATAATATATATTTTTTCACAAATAGAAAAATATATGGTATTGGGGAGCTAATTTGTAAAGGAAATGATTGTAAATTTGTTAATTATCCAACTGCATCCACTCCAGTCCAAGAAAGTTATGAAAATATATCTAAAGAAATGATATTAAATGATAATCCATCAAATGTTAATAATCGTTGGATTTGTATTTTTAAACCTTCTCCAGAATTTTATTGCAATCCGGTAGATATGGATGATGTTCTTTCATATAAACCAGATACATTTAAAACTTTAAGAACTTTTTGGAAAAAATCATTTACCAAAATAAATGATGAAGAAAACAATTCATTAAAAGAATTTATTTTGTTACGTAATCAGAATAACACAAATACTTATGCTTATTCTTCAGATTTCCAAAAAAGAAATGAAAAAAAATTTCAAAATAAAGACTATTTATTATCTTATAAACCAATACTTGATTTTGCAACTACACAAGATAATAAAATAAAACACGAAATGGCTTTAGAATCAGCTGTAGTTTTAGAATTGTCTAATAATAAAAATTCAGTTTTTGGTAACTGGTATTATATTTCTCATCAAGTTGAAGCATCACCTTTCAAACCAATTGACTACATGGATAAAATCGATGTTTTTGGATATAGATTTTTACCAAATACTAAAATAGTTTCTAAATATCTAATTATTGAAAACAAAAATGAAGAAGCAACTATAGAAGTCGCAGAACAAATAAGTAAATATGTAGATTGGGTAGTTAGAAATTATGCTTATGGCAATTATGAAATGGTAGAAGCATATATTGTTGCACCTAGTTTCTCTGAAGATTTGTTGAAAAATGGTAAATCTGTTGTTGAAAGAAAATATATAATTTCGAGTCATCCTGTAGAAAATAGAATGTGGAACAATTTAGGTTTTATATCTTATAGTTATTCAAATAAAAAAATATCTTTTAAAAAAGAAGGAATTTAATTTCCTTCTTTTTCAAATATTTCATTTAATCTTAATCCCATTTTTTCAATCAGTCCTACTACTAATGCATTTCCCATACAAAAATATCTGAAACTTTGTGGCATTCCTGTATCTGTCCAATTATCTGGAAATCCATTTATTCTTTCTGTTTCCAAAGGTGTTAACAATCTATAACATTTACTTTTTGGATCTTCTATAACATGTGTACTTCTATTCAAACTACCTTCACTTGTCAGCATAGTTCTAGCAGGTTTTTCCAAAGAATCTGGAAAAGCTATTGCTCCCTCCCTAAAATGATATTCATGGGGAGTTCCAGCTTTTCTTAATATATCTTTTGCCCCCTTTAGATAATTCCACTTTTCTAAATTATCGCCTAAATAATACTTATCATCAACTCCATCTTTTTCAACAATTTTATTTAATGCTGTAAATTTTACTTCTACAGGATTGACATTTTCCGTATATATCTTTCCATTTCTCATGACTCCAGCATTCTTGAAGTCCATTTTAAAGTGTTCTGAAACATCATAAATATCATCATATTCAAAATCATATTCTTTTCCATCTATATTACTATCTATATTAAATTGCTTTATAAAAAAACCGATTTTTATGGATTATATCTTCTAAATCTTCATTTTCAATTTCATTATAATATCTTGTTGTATTTTTACAAGCAAAGATAAATGTTCTTCTTCTTCTTTGAGCAAAACCATATTCTGCTGCATTAATTACTCTCCATTCAACCGTATATCCTAAATCATTAAAACACGCTAATATTACTCCGAAATCACGACCTCTTTGACCTGATGGTGATTTTAATAATCTATCTACATTTTCAAGAAGAACAAACTTTGGCGATTTTTCTTCTAAAACATCTCTTATTTGCCACCAAAGTACGCCTTTTTTTCCTTCCATCCCTTTTGCCCCAGTTCTAGCTACTGAATAATCTTGGCAAGGAAATCCTCCTACTAATAAATTATGATTTGGAATATCTTTTTTATTTACACTTGCAATATCTTCATTTATATAATTTTCACTTTTCCCGAAATGTGATACATAACAATCAAACGCATATTGATTTTTCTTTCCAGGTTCCCATTGATTAGCCCAAACTGTATTCCAATTAGAATCTGCTTTTTCTAATCCAATTCTAAATCCTCCAACTCCTGCAAATAATTCGCATACTGTTTTATCCATTTTGCACGTCCTTTCTACTTTTGCTATTATATATTTTTTTGATTATTTTGTAAAGATCTTTTTCTAAATTTATTATAAAATATTTTAATAA
>CAJKDR010000044.1 GCA_905198755.1 uncultured Clostridiaceae bacterium | reverse complement strand
ATTATTAAAAAAATAATATTTAAAAATCTCATACATATAATTTAATGATAATTTAATTAGCATAAATTGAGTGAAGGAGATGATTATATTGATGAATCCAGAAGAAATTACAAACAGAAGAGGAAAAAGTACAGAAGAAAATATGAACAAATCAAATATTAATAAAGAATTAGAAAATAAAAGACAACAAAACTTGCCTGAAACATTAACAAATCCAATATATACACCAGCATTTTTAAGAGAACAAATAGGAAAATTGATGCAAGTAGAATTTTTAATAGGAACAAATAATATGGTAGATAAAATAGGCTTCTTAGAGGATGTAGGAGCAAGCTATATATTACTAAGATCGTTTGAAGGTGACAGCTTAATATATGCTGATATTTATTCAATAAAATTCATAACTATATCAGCAACATATACAGGAGCAGCAAGCTTTCAGAATTTTACAAATATGAACACTAACATGAACTTCAATCCAAATAGATATTATTAAAAAATATTTTAATTGCACTGGCGGAACTATGTATCCGCTCGTTTGATTTTATTAAGAATGTGTGATAACATTAGTAAGAAATATTTTTTAGGAGAAAACAAATGGAATACATTTTTGAAAGAAAAATAAATTATTATGAAACAGATAAGATGGGTGTAGTTCATCATTCTAACTATATCAGATTTTTAGAGGAAGCTAGATGTGCTTGGATGGAGAGTATGAATATATCATTCTCAAAACTTGAAGAAAAAGGAATAACTATACCAGTTTTAGAGGTAAAATGTAAATATAAACAACATGTAACATTTGAAGATATAATAAAAATAAAATTATTTATAAAAGAATACAATGGAGTTAGAATGACAGTTGGATATGAAGTTATAAATAAAGAAAATGAAAAAACAGTATTAATTGCAGAAACAAAACATTGCTTTACTAATAAGGAACTAAGACCAATAAATTTAAGAAAAAATGCTCCAGAATTTAATAAAAAATTTGAAGAAATGGTGATGGAAAATGTTTAAATTACATTCAGAATATAAACCAACAGGAGATCAACCTGAAGCAATTGAATATTTATCTAATGGAATAAAAGAAGGAAAAAAGTTTCAAACACTATTGGGAGTAACTGGTTCTGGTAAAACTTTTACTATGGCAAATATAATTGAAAAAGTACAAAAGCCTACACTTGTTTTAGCTCATAATAAAACTCTAGCAGGGCAACTTTATTCAGAATTTAAAGAATTTTTTCCTGAAAATAATGTAGAGTATTTTGTTTCTTATTATGATTATTATCAGCCAGAAGCATATATTGCATCATCAGATACTTACATTGAAAAAGATTCATCAGTAAATGATGAAATAGATAAACTACGACATTCTGCCACGGCATCTTTATTTGAAACTAAAGATGTAATAATTGTAGCCTCTGTCTCATGTATATATGGATTAGGTGACCCGATAGATTATGAAAATATGATTATTTCATTAAGACCAGGAATGCAGAAAACACGTGATGAGATATTAAGAAAATTAATAAAAATGCAATATACGAGAAATGAAATGGATTTTAAAAGAGGAACATTTAGAGCAAAGGGGGATATAATAGAAATATATCCATCTGATAAAGGTGAAAGTGCAATTAGGGTTGAGATGTGGGGAGATGAAATTGAAAAAATTTCAGAGATAAATCCATTAACAGGCAAACCTATAGGAACAAGGCAACATGTAATGATATTTCCAAATTCTCATTATGTTACAACTTCGGAAAAAATGGAAAGAGCAATAACAACAATAGAACAAGAAATGGAAGAACAGGTCAAATACTTTAAATCACAAAATAAACTAATAGAAGCTCAAAGAATAGAAGAAAGAACGAATTTTGACATTGAAATGATGAAAGAAACAGGATTTTGTCAAGGAATAGAAAACTATTCGAGACATATTAGTGGAAGAGAACCTGGTTCACCACCATTTACATTATTTGATTATTTTCCAGATGACTTTCTATTATTAATTGATGAATCACATGCTACAATTCCACAAGTACGTGCTATGTACAATGGTGATAGAGCAAGAAAAGAATCTTTAGTAAAATATGGATTTAGACTTCCATCAGCATTTGATAATAGACCACTTAAATTTAATGAATTTGAAGAAAGAATAAATCAGTGTGTATTTGTCAGTGCAACTCCAGCAGATTATGAGAAGGAGCATAGTAAAGAAAATGTTGTAGAACAAATTATAAGACCAACAGGATTGTTAGATCCAGAAATAGAAGTAAAACCTATTGAAAATCAAATAGATGATTTAATAGAACAAATTAGAATCAGAACAGAAAAAAATGAAAGAGTATTAGTTACAACATTAACAAAGAAAATGGCAGAGGATTTGACATCATATTTAGCAGGGATAGATATAAAAGTTAGATATATGCATTCAGATATAAAAGCTTTGGAGAGAATGGAAATTATTCGTGACTTACGTATGGGAGAATTTGATGTACTTGTTGGAATAAATCTTTTAAGAGAAGGATTAGATATTCCAGAAGTTTCACTTGTAGCTATATTAGATGCTGATAAGGAAGGTTTTTTACGTTCAGAGCGTTCATTAATACAAACAATAGGACGTGCGGCGCGTAATACTGATGGAAAAGTTATAATGTATGCTGATGAATTAACAGAAAGTATGGAAAAGGCAATAACAGAAACAAATAGAAGAAGAAAAATCCAAAGTGAATATAATAAAAAACATAATATAACACCAAAAACAATAAATAAAGCTATTAGAGATACAATAAAGGCAACAATGATAGAAGATATACAAGAAGAATATCATATAGAGAAAGAAGAAAGCATAGAAGAAGTAATAGCAAAATTAACAGAAGAAATGTTGAAATATGCGGCAAATATGGAATTTGAAAAAGCTGCGGAATTAAGAGATAAAATAAAAGAGATAGAAAAAATGAAATAGCACTTGTGTTAACATAAAAAATATAGTATAATACCAATATAACTGAAGCAAATGCTTAATGGTCAGCAGTTATAATTTCTATTAAAACATTTTAATGGAGATGAGAACATGGTTGATTTCTCAAATGCTTCTGAACAAAACAAGATATTTCTTGCATCAAATGTAAGAAATCCAGAGGCACTTAGAAAGTTAGCAAAAGAGAGCTCACAAGAAATATTAATAGAGGTAATAGGAAATCCTATAACTCCTACTGATGTTCTTGAAGAACTCACTCTTAGCACTAATACAAAAATTCAAGAGATGGCTCAAAGCCAATTAGTGCTAAGATATGAAGAATAAATTTGAAAAAATCAAATATTTTTCAGTAAATTTATTCATATAACCAAAGATAGAACCCATTCTGTGGGTTCTATTTTTCTTGCATAAAATAAACCTTTATGATAAAATACAAAAAGAAAAATGGAGGGAAAAATGCAAGAAAGACAAAAGTATATTAGAAATTTTAGTATAATTGCACATATAGATCATGGAAAATCAACTTTAGCAGATAGATTAATAGAAATGACAGGAGTTCTTTCTAAAAGAGAAATGGAATCACAAGTACTAGACAATATGGAATTAGAAAGAGAAAGAGGAATAACAATTAAATCTCAAGCAGTAAGAATGAAATACAAAGCTAAAGATGGAAATGAATATACATTAAATTTAATAGATACTCCAGGACATGTGGACTTTAACTACGAAGTGTCAAGAAGCTTAGCAGCATGTGATGGAGCTGTACTTGTTGTAGATTCTTCACAAGGCGTTGAAGCACAAACGCTTGCAAATGTATATTTAGCACTAGATAATAATTTAGAGATTTTACCAGTATTAAATAAAATAGATTTACCAAATGCAAGACCAGATGAAATAAAAAATGAGATAGAAGATATAATAGGGATACCAGCACAAGATGCACCGTGTATATCCGCCAAGTCTGGACTTAATGTTGAACAAGTACTAGAAAGAATTGTTACAGACATACCAGCACCTGACGGCGATGAAAACAAAAAAACTAAATGTTTAATATTTGATTCTTATTATGATAATTATAAAGGTGCTGTAGCATATGTAAGAGTTAAAGATGGAAAAGTAAAAGTTGGCGATGAAATAAAACTAATGGCAACAAATAAAAAATTTACAGTTACAGAAGTTGGATACTTTACTCCAGGAAGCTATATGCCAGCAAAAGAATTACTAGCAGGTGACGTTGGTTATATTGCAGCAAGTATAAAAAGTTTATCAGACTTACATGTTGGTGATACAATAACATTATCTAGTAATCCAGCAAAAGAACCATTAAAAGGATATAAGAAAGTACAACCAATGGTTTATTGCGGTTTATATCCTATAGATGGAAGTGACTATGAAAATTTAAAAGTAGCATTGGAAAAATTACAGTTAAATGATGCTGCATTAGTGTATGAACCAGAAACATCAGCAGCTTTAGGATTTGGATTTAGATGTGGATTTTTAGGATTATTGCATTTAGAAATAATAGAAGAAAGATTAGATAGAGAATTTGATTTAGGTTTAATAACAACATCACCATCAGTTATATATAAAGTACATAAAACAGATGGTACTGTTATTGATTTGTATAATCCATCTGAATTACCAAAAGAGCAAGAAATCTCATATATAGAAGAGCCAATGGTAAAAGCAGAAATATTTACTCCTAAAGAATATGTTGGAAATATAATGGAAATATGTCAAAATAGAAGAGGAATCTATATAGATATGAAATACTTAGATGAAACACGTGTTACTTTAATTTATGAAATGCCATTAAATGAAATAATATATGATTTCTTTGATAACTTAAAATCAAAAACAAAAGGTTATGCATCATTTGATTATGAATTTAAGGAATATGTACGTTCAGAATTAGTAAAATTAGATATTCATGTTAATGGAGAAGGTGTAGACGCGTTATCTTTTATAGTACATAAGGACTCAGCATATACTAAAGGAAAGAAAATGGTAGAAAAATTAAAAACTGTAATACCAAGACAATTATTCGCGATACCACTTCAAGCAGTTGTAGGAGGAAAAATAATAGCGAGAGAAACAATATCAGCTATGAGAAAAGATGTGCTTGCAAAATGCTATGGAGGAGATATAACAAGAAAGAAAAAATTGCTAGAAAAACAGAAAAAAGGTAAAAAGAAAATGCGTGAGATAGGTAATGTTGAGTTGCCACAAGAAGCTTTTTTAAGTGTGCTTAAACTTGACGAGGATTAAAAAACTTGAATGAAAAACTTCGGCTTGCGTTGTTAAAATTTAGATTGCAAATCCTCAACGTACACCAGTACGCCTCCGGTTTACAACTAAATTTTGCCTAGCAATACTCGTTTTTGATTCAAGTTTAAAAAATTGAAAAATAAATAAGGAGTTATAAATAAGTGGAAGTTTTAATTGCTACAAAAAATAAAGGTAAAATAGAAAAATATTCTACTATATTAAAGAGTTTGAATATAGATTATTATACATTAGATGATATTAATTTAGATATAGATATTAATGAAAATGGAAAAAATACTACTGAAAATGCAATAATAAAAGCTAAAGCATATTATAATAAAATTAAATCTCCAGTCTTAGTAGATGATTCTGGATTAATAATTGATAAACTTCCGCCGGAAAAACAACCAGGAGTATTTGTAAGAAGATATAATGGAAAAAGATTATCAGATGAAGAAATGATAGAGTTATATAGTAAGGAATTGAAAGAAGTTGGAGGAGAAAGTACTGGAGCATTTGTTATTTCTATTGCAATAGTAGATGAAGAAGGCAATATTCATACAAAAGAAACAAAGCATAAAAGATTATTTGTTTCTAAACCTGATATTAATAGAGTGCCAGGATATCCATTATCTTCTTTAATTTATGATAAAGAGACTAATATGTATATGACGGAAAAGAAAAAGAAAGGTATAAAAATTTATACAGAAAGTTCATTTGGTGAAGAATGTGAATTTATAAAATCTATATTAGGAGGAAACAATGAAAAATAATAATTTTAAAAGTAATAAAGGAAAACAAAAGTCTAACTTCAAACTTCAAACTTCTAACTTCAAAAAGAACAATAATAAAACGAAAGTAGAAAAAGTAAATATAAAAGGAAAAGATGCTAAGAATTCTAATTTTGACGACCAAGTTGAAGGCAGAAATTCGGTTTTAGAATTATTGGAATCTGGAAAAGATATAAATAAAATATTTGTTGCGAGGGGAGAAAAACAGGGATCAATAAATAAAATAATAGGAAAAGCGAAAGATTCAAAAGTGGTAATTGTTGAAACAGATAAAAGAAAATTAGATGAAATGAGTCAAACAGGGAATCATCAAGGCGTAATTGCAATAGTACCACCATTCGAATATTGCGATGTGGATGATATATTAAATGTGGCAAAAGAAAAAAATGAAGATCCATTTATAATAATTCTAGATGGAATAGAAGATCCACATAACTTGGGAGCCATAATCAGAACAGCAGAAACTGCTGGTGCACATGGAGTAATAATTCCCAAAAGGAGAGCAGTTGGAGTAAATAGTACTGTAAATAAATCATCAGCAGGTGCAGTGGAATACATGAAAGTAGCCAGAGTAAATAATATAACAGAAACAATGAATTATTTAAAAGAACAAGGATTATGGATAATAGGAACTGATATGGATACAGATAGATATTATTACAATCAAGATATGACAGGTCCAATAGCTATAGTAATAGGAAGTGAAGGATTTGGAATGAGTAGATTAGTAAAAGAAAATTGCGATATATTAGTAAAAATACCTATGAAAGGAAATATAACATCATTAAATGCTTCTGTTTCAGCAGGCATAGTAATGTATGAAGTTGTAAAACAAAAAAATAAAAAGTAAGAGGAAGATAAAATGAACAAAAGATTATCAGAAAATAAAGGAATTACAGTGGTTGCCTTAATAATAACTATAATAGTGATATTAATAATAACTGCCATTACTATTAACTTATCTAATAATAATGGCATAGTTGAAAGAAGTGGAAAAGCTAGTACTGAATATAAGATTTCAGAAGAAAAAGAAAAAATAACACTAGCATACAATGAATATACTTTAAAGAAAATTACTGATAATAATGCAGAGCTAAAAATAGAAAATAACGAAGCAAACATATCAATAAATGGTGAAAATGGATGGAAAATAATATTTTTAAGCACTGATCATTTATATACATTATCAAAGGATGGAAAAAATATCGTTGGACCGATAAATTCTAATGAAGATGAAGATATAAAATGGACTAAGAATAATAATGAGATAACAAATGGAAATGTTACTTTACAGATGGGAGATTATGTAGCTTATGATGAACTTTCAAGTGGAGAAAAAAATTATTCTATAGATTATACAATAAATGGAGGCGAATCTAAAGCAGACACACAAGTATTAACAACAGAAAATTTAAATTGGAGAGTAATTGGTGTAAACGAAAGAGGACAATTAGAGTTAATAAGTGAAAAACCTACAACTTCAACAGTATTTTTAAAAGGTGAAAAAGGCTATTTGAATGCGGAAAACATTTTAAACGAACTATCAAATCAATTATATGGAAAAGGTAAAAAGGCTGAATCAGCAAGAAATATTAATGTTAATGATATAAATGAAATTGCAGATATAACAACAGACGAAAAGAAGAAAGCTTTAGATAGTAATTATGGAAATGTATGGAGATACAGATTTCCTACAACTGATGAAGTATCAGGAACAAGATATATGCAAAGTTCAAAAGATAATGGAAAGAGCTGGAGCAATATAACAACTGCTGGATATCAAAAATTTCGTGTTCCTGGAGATGACAATGAGATAAGTGCTAGCAATCCTGGAACAAGAGAAGTAACTTATAGCTGTTATTATTATATATTATCAGATAAAATAAAAGACAATGAAATTGTAAATATGCTACTAAAAGGAACAGAAAGTAAAAACATAAAGCAATGGCTTGCGTCAACGTGCACATTTGCAGATACTAGTTATGCATTCTTTTATGCTAGAATAATAAATGATAATGGTAGGATATATCACAATATGCTTTATAGATCAAGTGGAACTACTAATAATGCAAAACTTGCGTTTAGACCAATAGTTACACTTAGTGCCACTACTAAAATAGAAAATCAAGTAAATGGAATATGGCAAATAGAATAAAAATATATTGAAAAAAATTCGTATTAAATATATAATATTTCTGGAATAAGGAG
>CAJKDR010000043.1 GCA_905198755.1 uncultured Clostridiaceae bacterium | reverse complement strand
TGTTTGCGGCAGAGGGGCATTTAGGATATGCAGTGTTGATTTTCTTTACAATCGGGATTATCGCGGCTGCCTTTTCGAGTGCCGATTCTGCATTGACTGCCCTGACCACTAGCTTTTGCATCGATATTATGGGTATCAGTCATTTGCCCGAACAAGAAGCGGAAAAACGTAGGAAGATAGTTCATTTCTGCATTTCGGCAATTTTTATTGGGTTCATTCTGCTATTTAAAGTGGTGAATAATAAGAGTGTGATAGATGCGATATATGTTATAGCCTCCTATACTTACGGACCCTTGCTGGGGCTGTTTGTATTCGGACTGTTCACCAAGTTGCACCCGCGTGACCGCTTTGTGCCTTATGTGGCGATAGCATCTCCGCTGGTGTGCTATGCCATAGACAGGGTGGTGTTTAATTACACCGGTTATCAGTTTGGCTACGAGATGCTGATGTTCAATGGATTCTTAACTTTTATGGGGTTAACTTGTTTAAGTATTAAAAATAAAAAAATATATGTCAGTAAAGATCAAAAAGAACATGCTGATATAATAAAAGAATTAAAAAAAGAAGTGAAGAAAAATAATAATTTAACAAGTGCCGAATGGGATAAAATAGCAAGTGAAAGAAATTGCTATACTTCAATAACAATGGAGGCACATAACAATACAACATTTAAGCAGATGAAAGAAGATATACTTTGGTACAAATTTTTTTGATAGGAAAATATTACCTTTTTATATTAATTATAAAGATGATATAATTGCATGAAGGGGTGTTAAAAGTGACAAGAAATGAAAAGATAGAAAATCTAAGGGAAAAGCTTTATGAGAAAATTGAAAAATTTGGAGTTAATTCAGAAGAAACAATGAAAATAAGTGTAAAAATAGATAAATTAATTAATGAGCAATACGATAATGAAAAGCAATATCCTGAATGTAATAACATAAAAGAAACGTATTATAAGTGTATCGAAATATTAAAGGAAACTTTAAAAGAAACTGGCAGTTTTCCAACAGTAAAAAGTTGGGATAAATACGCATTTAATAATAATTTATTAAGTCATATTTCAATAGAGCATATTTGTAATATGAATTGGAGTAAATTAGAAAAATACATACAATTACAAATAAAATAAAAAAAAATTAAAAAATTTTTATCAGTTATATCAAGGGTTTGGGGTCGATTTTGTCGAAATCTACCCTTTTTTTATTTTTTTAGACATAGTATAATAGATTCAATAAAAAAAGAGAGAGCTGAAACGGCAATTTCAGACATCTCTCAAGAATGTATACTCACCAATGATATACAATATAAGTATACATTCTTTGATTAAAAAAGTCAATGGAGGTATATTATGGAAAAAGAAATTGTAGAAAAATTATGTAGTAAATATGGTAAAAGTCAAAATTTAATAGAAATAATGGTAAAAAGTACATTGAAAGAGAATGCTTCATTAGAAAATACATTTGATTTAATATGTAAATTCTACCAAAATAAATGTATGCAATAGAGTATGCAATACAAGAATATTTTAAGATATTTTCAAATATTCTAATAGCTCAAAAGGGTCAAAAACTAATAACTCGAATATTTCCAGATAGTTTTAAATATGTGCAAAAAAGAGCAGACAGACCAGGACCATTATTTAAAGGCTTAGTAAAAGCAGCAAAAGAAAAAAAGAAAATATAAAAAGAAAACCCCCTGTCACAACAAAGTGGCAGGGGTTGATTATTAATCAATAATTACTTCATAAATTTCTTTCATTATTTTTTGAATTTCTTTACCGGTGTCTTCACCAATATTGCGTATATTGAGAATTTCTTTAAGAGTCTTTGCTCTTAAATCACCAATTGTCTTTATCCCACTTCTTGTTAGAGCATTTTTAGCTCTAGGAGATAATGGGGTTGCTTCAATAAGAATTAAGTCAATTGATGGACTTTTTAAGTCCGAATTAATAGTAAAAGCATCTAATTGCTGTAAATATTCAATATAAGTTTGAGTTAAAAAACTATATTTGCTATCTAGCCCAGCTAACATACTTAAAGCCTTTGAATAGAAAGATTTACAATCCATTTCCGAGGCATCAGCTTCGAAAAGGTTAAAAGTTTGATTCAAGGCTTGAGCTAGAATCGCTGGAAGCTCATACATTGCATTTTTTAAATGTTCTAAAATGAATGTACGATTTCCAAACATTTCTCGAATTAATGAAGAATACCGAAGGCATTCATCATAATTATCTTCGTTGGCATCAATTGCTAAATTTTTTGACATAATAAAATTCTCCTTCTTTCTATTTGATTAATAATCTATAGTACACAAGTACTAATAATATTATATCATATTTTACATAAAAAAACAAAATGTAGGAATAAAAATAAAAAACAAGCATATATAAATAATATGCTTGCCCGAGTAATGTGAAAGTAATGTGAATTTTACTTCAAATATATTGACAATAAAAATAAATGGGTATATATTATTAGCAGACGGTAAGAAAGAGTGCTAAAAACAAAAAATAGAAAGATATTTATTTATAAAAAGGAGGTAATCTTATGATTAAGCCAGTAGCAGACAGAATTTTAATAAAAATGGAAGAAGGTGAAGAAACCACTAAAAGTGGAATTATATTATCAGCATCAGCAAAAGAAAAACCACAAATAGCAAAAGTAATAGCAGTAGGACCAGGTGGAAATATAGATGGAAATAATGTAGAAATGTATATAAAAGAAGGTCAAAAAGTAATAGTAAGCAAATATTCTGGAACAGAAGTAAAATATGAAGGAGAAGAATATTTGATTGTAAAACAAAATGATATTTTAGCAATAGTAGAATAATATTAGAGGTGAAAGAAATTGTTCACCAATAATCTAAAAGATTTGAATTATGGAGGTAGAAAAATGTCAAAAGAAATAAAATATGGCGAAGATGCCAGAAGAAAATTACTAGACGGTGTAAATAAATTAGCAGACACTGTAAAAGTTACATTAGGACCTAAAGGAAGAAACGTAGTTTTAGATAAAAGCTTTGGAGCACCACTTATAACAAATGATGGTGTTACAATAGCAAAAGAAATAGAACTAGATGATCCATATGAAAATATGGGAGCAAGATTAGTAAAAGAAGTATCTGTAAAAACAAATGATATTGCAGGTGATGGTACAACAACAGCTACAGTATTAGCTCAAAAAATGATAAAAGAAGGAGTAAAGAATGTAGCAGCTGGTGGAGATCCAATGGCAATAAAAAGAGGAATGGATAAAGCAGTAGAAGTAGCAACTAAAGAATTAAAAGAAATAAGTTCTAAAGTAAATGGAAAAGAAGATATAGCAAGAGTTGCATCAATATCAGCCAACAATTTAGAAATAGGAACATTAATAGCAGATGCAATGGAAAAAGTTTCTAAAGATGGTGTTATAACAATAGAAGAATCAAAAACTTCAACAACAGATGTAAATGTGGTAGAAGGAATGCAATTTGATAAAGGATATGTTTCACCATATATGGTAACAGATACTGAAAAAATGGAAGCAGTATTAGACAATCCATATATATTAATTACAGATAAAAAAATAAGTAATATTCAAGAAATATTACCATTATTAGAATCATTAATGCAAAATTCAGGAAAGCTATTAATAATAGCAGATGATATAGAAGGAGAAGTATTATCAACATTACTAGTAAATAAATTAAGAGGTGTATTAAATGTAGTTGCAGTAAAAGCTCCTGGATATGGAGATAAGAGAAAAGCAATGTTAGAAGATATAGCAATATTAACAGGAGGAGAAGTAATAACTTCAGATTTAGGGTTAGACTTAAAAGATACAACATTAGAACAATTAGGAAGAGCAAGACAAGTAAAAGTACAAAAGGAAAACACAATTATAGTAGATGGTTCAGGAGATAAAGAAAAAATATCAGAAAGGGTAAAACAAATAAGAACAGCATTAGAAGAAACACAAAGTGACTATGAAAAAGAAAATCTACAAGAAAGACTAGCAAAAATTGCAGGAGGAGTAGCAGTCATAGAAGTAGGAGCAGCAACAGAAGTCGAAATGAAAGAAAAGAAACTAAGAATAGAAGATGCACTATCTGCAACAAAAGCTGCAGTAGAAGAAGGCATAGTTGCAGGTGGAGGAACTGCATATATAAATATTCTTCCTAAAGTAGAAAACTTAGTAAAAGAATTAAAAGATGATGAGAAACTAGGAGCAAAAATAGTTTGTAGTGCATTACAAGAGCCAGTAAAACAAATAGCAAAAAATGCAGGACTAGAACCAGCAGTAATATTAGAAAAAGTAAAAGCAAGCAGCGAGGGATTTGGATTTGATGCAGCAAAAGAAGAATATGTAGACATGAAAAAAGTTGGAATAGTAGATCCAACAAAGGTAACAAGAAGTGCATTACAAAATGCTGAAAGTATAGCATCTATGATATTAACAACAGAAAGCGTAGTAACAGACAAAAAAGAAGAAAAATGTAATTGCGGAGGACATGAAGAAATGCCATCAGGAATGGAAGGAATGTATTAAACTAAAAATAATAAAAAATAGAAAAGCGGACTTTAGTCCGCTTTTTTATGTGTTAATTAACAACCACATCCGTTGTTACATCCACCGCCACAACAGCAGCAAAGTATGATTATTAATATTATTATCCAGCAGCAATCTCCGCCAAAACCGAAACCGCCACATCCGCATCCTCTATTTTCTGGCATTGTAAATTCCCCCCTTTCAAATAAAAGCTAACTTTTTTGTTTTAGGGTAATTAGTTATTGCAGCAGCATCTATTACCGCATCCGCAACAGAAAAGTAGTACGAAAAGAATAATGAACCATAAAAACTCACTATTACAACCACAACAATTTCCCATTAAACAGACCTCCCTATGTGAAATTTGATTCTTGTTCTTTTGTATATGTTATATAGTATTCAATTAACCAAAAAATGGTTACACAGATAAATTACAATTTCTTAAAAAAATAGGTACACAAATCATTAATTAAATGATATAATTCGACTAGAATAATTTAGATATAAAAAAGGGAGCAAAAAATGGGAAATATAGTATTATTAGATGATTTAACAATAAATAAAATAGCAGCAGGTGAAGTTATAGAAAGACCAGCATCTGTAGTTAAAGAAATGGTAGAAAATGCAATAGATGCAGGGGCAACAAATATTAATGTAGAAATAAAAAATGGTGGAATTTCTTATATTCGTATATCTGATAATGGAAAAGGTATACAAAAAGATGATATGGAGATAGCATTTGAAAGACATGCAACTAGTAAAATAAGACAAGCAAGTGATTTAGATGTTGTAAAATCTATGGGGTTTAGAGGAGAGGCTTTAGCAAGTATTGCGGCAATTGCTCATGTGGAGATGATTTCAAAAACAGATGAACAAGATATAGGAAACAAAATTGTAGTCGAAGCAGGAAAAACTTTAGAATTTGAAGAAGCAGCATGTAGTACAGGAACTACAATAACAGTAACTAATCTGTTCTTTAATACACCAGTAAGATATAAATTCTTAAAAAAAGATTTTACAGAAGCAGGATATATTGAAGATGTTATATCAAGAACAGCATTAGTAAATCCTAATATAGCAATTAAATTAGTTAGTTCTGGAAAAACAGTTATACAAACAAATGGAAACGGAAAATTACAAGATGTTATTTACAGTATATATGGAAAAGATATAGCAAGTGCAGTATTAGATGTAGATTATCAATATGAAGGAATGCAAGTAAAAGGTGTTGTTGGAAAACCAGAAATAGCAAGAAGCAATAGAAGTAATCAAATATTTTTTGTAAATAAAAGATATATAAAAGATAAAGTATTAACAGGAGCAACAGAAAAAGCTTTTAAAGGTATGATTCCAATAGGAAAGTTTGGTTTTGTAATATTAGACATAGAAATGGAACCAACAAAGGTTGATGTTAATGTACACCCAGCTAAGTTGGAGGTTAGATTTGAAGAAGAGAGCAAAGTATTTAAAGCAATATATCATGCTATACAAGATACATTGCTAAAAGCTGAATTAATTGCTTCACCAGAAAGAGAAATAGAAGATAAAAAAGAAGTAATAGAAGAAGTAAAACATAGTAATATGTTTAGTAATCTATTTAAAAAGAATGCACCTATAGAACATGCAGAATCTGATAATAAAAACATAATAGAGGAAATGTATAATCAAAAAATCAATAAAGAAGCTAATGAAGATGAAGAACAAAAAACGCAAATCATTAATACAGAAGAAATAAGGAACCATATAAAAGATGAAGAAAAAAATATAGAAGAAGCATCAGAAAAAAATCTATCATCAACAGTAGAAAATGCAGAAACATCAATAGGTAATATATTAACAGACTTAGCAAAGATGAAAGCAGATTTGGATGAACAACCTAACATCACAGTTGATTTACCAAAAGATAATGTACAAACAAATCAAAAAGTAGAAGAACTAAATAATTTAAATATTCCTCAAAGTTTTGAAGCAATGTATGAAAAAACTTTTGGAGAAATGTCTCCAAGCAAAAAAGAACAAATAGCTGAAGAAAAAAAAGAAATAGATGCTTATGATATAATAAGTGATGACAACAAAATATCAGTATTCGAAGAAAATGCAGAGTATAATAAAGATAATGAAGAAACAGTAGCAAAACCAGATTATAAGATAGTAGGAATAGCATTTAGAACATACATAATAATAGAAATTAAGGATGAAATGTATATTATAGACCAACATGCTGCACATGAAAGAATCATGTATGAAAAGATTAAGAAAAACTATTATTCAGATACAGAAAAAGAATCACAAATGTTATTATTGCCAGATGTAATAACATTAACACATAAAGAAATGGACATAGCAAGAGACAATATGGAAATTTTCAATAAGGCTGGATTTGAAGTAGAAGAGTTCGGAGAAAACACGATAAAATTAAATGGTGTACCTCCAATATGCTATGATTTGGATACAAAAGAATTGTTCTTAGAGACTTTAGATGAAATAAATACAGTAGCAAGAACAGCAAAACAAGAAATAGAAGAAAGATTCATTGCAACAGTTGCATGTAAATCAGCAGTAAAAGCACATATGGCATTAGATAATCAAGAAGTAGAAAAATTACTAGATGAATTATTAAAATTACCAAATCCATTTACTTGCCCACATGGAAGACCAACAGCAATAAAAATGGACTTAAAAGATATTGAAAAGAAATTTGCTCGTAGAAAATAAAAATACAGAAGGGAAAAACAAATATATGGAGAAACCTAAAGTAATTGTAATTTGCGGACCAACTGCATCAGGAAAAACAGCCTTGTCTATTGAATTAGCTAAAAAAATCAATGGAGAAATTGTTTCAGCGGATTCTATGCAAATATATAAAGACATGAATATCGGAAGTGCAAAAGTTACAAATGAAGAAATGCAAGGAATAAAACATTATATGATAGATTGCGTTTCGCCAGATGAAAGATTTAGCGTTGCAGACTATAAAACGAATGCAAAAAATGCAATAGAAGAAATAATAAAAAAAGGTAAAACTCCTATTGTTGTTGGCGGTACAGGTTTATACATAGATGCTTTAATATACGAAATTGAATATAAAGATATAAAGATAGATGAAAACTATAGAAAAGAACTACAAGAAATAGAAAAAAATCAAGGATTAGAAGTTTTATATAAAAAAGCATTAGAAATAGATCCAAAAGCAATGGAAAAAATTAGTCAGAATGATTCTAAAAGAATTATGAGGGTTTTAGAAATATATAAGGCAACTGGAAAAAATAAAACTGAACAAGAAGCGGAATCTAGACTAAAGGAAATACCATATGATTATAAAGTATTTGCACTTACAATGGATAGGGACAAGCTTTATGAAAGAATTAACAAAAGAGTAGATATAATGATAGAAAATGGACTAATAGATGAAGTGAAAAATTTGCTTGAAAAATATAGTGAATTTCCAACTGCAATGCAAGGATTAGGATATAAAGAAGTAAGAGACTATCTTCAAGAAAAAATCACTAAAGATGAAATGATAGAAAAGATTAAGCAAGAATCTAGAAGATATGCCAAAAGACAATTAACTTGGTTCAGAAAAAATAAACAAACAATATGGTTAAATTCATTAGAAAAAATAGATGATAATATAAATATTATTTTGGAGGCAAGTAATATTGAACAATAATAAAGTAAAGAAACAAAAAAATAAAATTAATATAAAGGTTATATTTTTTGCTATAGTTATTATAATATTTTTAA
>CAJKDR010000042.1 GCA_905198755.1 uncultured Clostridiaceae bacterium | reverse complement strand
CATAATATCATCAACAGACAAAGGAAGTGATATGTTATTATTATCTTGGGAGTATATGTCTGTGTTGTCTAAATCTATATTTATATTGTAATAATTACATATTATATTATTTTCAATTTTATTGGACTTAAGAATAAGTTTGCATGAAGAATTTGATAATATGTAATTTAGTCTTTCATCAGGATATTCCGTATCCAAAGGTAAAAATGCCGCACCACTTTTTAATATGGCAAACATAGCAATAATAACTTCTAAAGACTTATTAAGAAAAAGTCCCACAATATCCCCCTTTTTTACACCTTTTTCAAGTAAGTATCTAGCCAATTGATTTGCTTTTTCATTTAATTCTCTATAAGTTAATTTCTGATCTGCAAAAACCACAGCAATATTATCAGGTGTCTTTTCAACCTGTTCTTCAAATAAATCTACAATTGTTTTATCTTTTGGATAGTCTGATTTTGTGTTGTTAAAGTCAAACAATATTTGATGTTTTTCTTCTGGAGTAACTATTTCAATATCTTTTAATAAAATATTATTATTTTCCAAAATTTGATTTATTACATGCAAAATACGAGCATGTAAATCTGAAATATCTTGCTCGTCATATTTTGATGTTCTATAATCATAAGCTATTTGAATTGAATCATTATCATTCCATTCAAACATATGTATATCTAAATCATCTGATATTGTTTTATTAAATGCCCAAGAAGTAATATGGCTCAAAGAATCCATATTATCATTCATTTTTGTTATTTGATAAGAGTAAAGTACATTATATAATTTTGGCAAATTTGAATCTTTTTTTCTTAAATCTTCTATTAAATATTGAAATGAGTATTTTTGATGTCTTAATAAAGACATAGAGTTTACAGCTATATCTTTTAAATTATCTAAAAAAGTTTTTTCATGTGATAATGTTACTTTTAAAGGTAATGTATTAATAAACATACCTGTTGTTTCTTTTTCTTTATAATTTGTTCTATTTAATATTGGAGTTCCTATAACGAATTCATCTAAATTAGATACTCTACCAAGGTATAAAGCAAAAACAGACATAAAGAAATTATAAAGACTGACTTTATTTTCAGAACAATAATTTTTTAGTTTTGCAAAAAGCTCTGTACCAATATCCAAAAGAATACGATTTGCAGTAATGTCATCATCCTTTATAGAATCTTTTAAAGAAGGTATTGTTGCAACCTCTGGAATGGTAGAAAACAAGTTATTCCAATACTCTTTATCTTTTTGAAATTTATTACTCTCAATATATTTTTTTTCTGAATCAATATATTCAATATAAGAAAGTGATTTATCTTTCTCATATAATTCATTATTTTTGATTTTTGAATAAATTAATGCAACATCATTTGCAACTATTCCATTAGTCCAAGAGTCAGAAATTAAATGGTGAGAGTTTATAACAAACCCACCATGATTATCTGGATATCTGAATAATACTATTTCAAACAATAATGAATCAAGCATAGTAAACACTTTAGAAGCCATATTTTCTTCCAAAGTAGATTGTTCATTTTTATTTTTTATATTAATTATCTTAAAATCAATATTTTCTAAATCAGAAAAATATTGAACAACTTTATCTTCTGTAAAATGAAGTTTAATTCTAAAGCTATCATTACTTTGTAAAAAAGTATTAAGAGCTTTTTTTAGAATTTCAAAATCTAATATTTCATCACTATAAAAAGTACCACAAACATTATTAATATTGGTATTCTTATAGTACTGCTCTGTAAGCCATATAGACTTTTGAGGAGCAGTTAATTCATAATATTTTTTTTCCATAATAGCGCCCCATTTCACTTTATGTATTAACCTAATAACACATGATAATTATATCGATAGAAACTATTTAAATAAACGATTTCTAGCGATTTGTAACATAAAAAATATATTTATGTAACATATATGTAATATATCATAAAATTATAAATTCTTATGTCGAAAAAAGGAGAAAAAATATTTATTAAAAAAAATGAAAAAAATCAGTTATAATAATTGACAAACTAAAGAAAAGGTGCTATTATTATATATGCGTTTGAGAAAAATGGATCAGTAGCTCAGCAGGATAGAGCACAGGCCTTCTAAGCCTGGGGTCGGGGGTTCGATTCCCTCCTGATTCACCAAAGAACATAGCTAAGCTATGTTCTTTTTATACATTTATTGCATTTTTTATATGATGTACAAAGAATTTATTGTCCTTAAAATAAACTTCTATTACATCAATTCTAACAAATACATCTTTTAATTTTTTCGAATATAAATAATATTCTGTAGATTTCCATATATGCTTTTGTTTTATATGTGTAACAGCTTCAACAGGTTTTCCATACTTGGAATTTGTTCTTGTTTTTACTTCAATAAAAACATATTCGTTTTTATGTTGTGCAATTATATCAATTTCACCAAAATAACAATAAAAATTTCTTTCGATAATTTTATATCCTTGGCTAAGTAAATATTTTGTTGCAACATTTTCTCCTTGAATACCTAATTCGTGTGAATTATACATGATTTATAACCTTTCAAATTTGTTTCCTGGCAAGCTTTTTATATAGCCTTCAATTTCCATTAATGTTAATTTTTGATTAATTTCAGATATAGATAATTTACTTTTTTTACATAGTTCCTCAAGGCTAATTGGAGTGGTAGAAAAAAGATTAAAAATTTCTTGATATTCAGGTTTTATATTAATAGTTGGTAAAGAAGTTAGCTCTTGTTTAAAGGTAAATTCATAATTTATATTAAATTCTTGCAAAATATCTTGTGGACTAGTAACAAGCTTTGCACCTTTCTTTATTAAATCATTAGTACCAGTTCCTTTAATTTCGCCAATATTTCTGGGAATACAAAACACATTTTTATTATAACTTAGACCAAGATTTCCAGTTAATGTGCTACCGCTTTTTTTAGCTGCTTCAATAACTAAAATACCATCTGACAATCCACAAATTATATGATTTCGTCTAGGAAAATTCTTCATATCTACTTTTGAATCTGGTGGATATTCGGATATAATGCAACCACCAAAATCGATAATTTGTTTTGCGAGAACAGAGTTTTCTTCTGGAAATATTTTATTAAATCCTGAACCTATAACAGCAATTGTTTTACCAGAGGAGTTTTTAGAATTTTCATGAGCTACTGTATCAATTCCTAGGGCTAATCCACTAATGATAGATACTCCGTAAGAGGAAATTTTAGAAGAAAAAAGAGCAGCATATTTTTTACCATATTCAGTAATTTTTCTAGAACCAACTATGGCTAAAGTTGGATTGTTTAGCAATTCTATATTACCTTCTATAAATAACTTTTGAGGTGGTTTCCTAAGTAATAAAAGTTTTTTGGGGTATAATTCATCTGAAATATTTAATTCTAACATTGTTAATTTCTCCAATATTTTTTATCTAAACTTCTGTATTGAATTGCTTCAGCTATGTGAGAAAGTTCAATATTTTCTTTATTTTCTAAATCGGCAATTGTTCTAGCTACTTTTAAAATTCTACTATAAGCTCTTGCACTGAGACCTAATTTTTTAAAGGCAGTTTCTAATAATTTTTGACTTTCTAAATCTAATGCACAATATTTTTCTATTAATTTTGGGGTTAATTGAGAATTGGAATAAATTTTATCTTGTTTATATCTATTTTGCTGTATTTTTCTTGCAAAATTAACACGCTTTTTAATTTCAAAAGAAGATTCTTCTTTTGAAGAACTATTTAAATTTTTATATTTCACTGGAGTTACTTCAATTTGAATATCTATTCTATCTAATAATGGACCACTAATTTTATTCATATATCTACTTATTGATTGTTCAGAACAAGTACAAGTTTTATCTTTTGAACCGAAAAAACCACAAGGACATGGATTCATTGAAGCAACAAACATAAAATTGCATGGGTATGTTAATGTAGCATTAACTCTACTTATTGTAACTATACCATCTTCTAAAGGTCCTCTCAATACTTCTAATGTACTTTTATTGAATTCCGGAAGTTCATCTAAGAATAAAACACCATTATGAGCAAGACTAATCTCTCCTGGTTTAGGAATTCGGCCACCACCAATAAGAGAGGTTGAAGAAACAGTGTGATGAGGGGCTCTAAAAGGTCTAGCAGTTATAAGTCCAACATCTTTTTCTAAATTACCAGAAATACTATGTATTTTTGTAATTTCTAATGCTTCATTAAAATTTAAGTCAGGTAAAATAGAAGGAATTCTTCTTGCCATCATAGTTTTACCAGAACCAGGCGAACCTACTAATAAACAATTGTGTCCACCAGCTGCGGCAATTTCTAAAGCTCTTTTTATATTTTCTTGACCTTTAACTTCAGAAAAGTCAAAAACGGTTTTACTTTTATTATTAAACAATTCATTTATGTCAGTTTTATATGGTGTAATATCAATTTCAGAATTTAAATATTTTACTACTTCACTTAAGCTTTTTACACCTATTATTTCAATATCACTAACTATTGAAGCTTCTTTTGTGTTCTCTATTGGAACGATAACTCTTTTAATTCTAAGTTTTCTGGCCTCTATACATATAGGTAAAATACCATTTACTCTATTTATTGTACCATCTAATGATAATTCTCCTATAAAGATAGTATCATCAAAAGAGGTTTGCTTAATTTGCTCACTACAAATTAAAATTCCTATAGCAATAGGCAAGTCAAATGAAGAACCTTCTTTTTTTATATCGGCAGGAGCAAGGTTTATAACAATACGCCTACTTAAAAATTCATATCCGGAATTTTTTATAGAAGTTCTAACTCGTTCTTTTGATTCTTTAACACTGATATCTGGTAAGCCAACAATTTCCCAGCAAGGCATACCGCTTGAGACATCAACTTGAACATTAATTAGATGTCCATCTAAACCGATAAGAGACATACTCTTAACAACAGATAACATTTTATCACCTTCATTTTATAAAATTATAAATTTAATTGGAAAATTTTTAGAAAAAATTTTAAAAGAAAAAATATAATTATAGTCTACAATAAAACGTAAAAATATACAAGAAAAATCGTAAGACTAAATTCGACAAAAAAAACAAAAAAACTTACCAATGGTAAGTTTCTCCTTTTGAAATTTTGAAAGCTCTAAAGATTTGTTCTAGTAAAAATACACGTATTAATTGATGAGGAAAAGTCATTTTAGAAAAAGATATTTTTTCATTTGAAACTTTTAAGACGTCATCATTTAAACCAAGTGTACCACCTATAATAAAAGTAATATGACTATTAGAATTTAAAGCTATGTCATCAATCTTTTGTGAAAATTCTTCTGAAGAAAAATTTTTTCCTTTTAAGTCTAAACAAAATACAAAAGAATCTTTATGTATAGCCTGCAATATTTTATTACATTCTTTATTTTTTATATCGCTAATTAAGCTAGGGTTTAATTTATTAGGTAATTTTTCATCAGCTAATTCTGTAATTTCAAGATTACAATATTTTTGTAATCTTTTAGAATATTCATTAACAGCATCTTTAAGATAAGTTTCTTTTAATTTTCCTACACAAATTATATTTATATTTAACATATAAATCTCCTTTAACCGATATCAAAAAATTTAGAAGGTTCGAATCTACTAGCAACTTCCAAATGTAATGAATCTGAATTTTGGATTTGCTCTAATACGCTCTTATAAGCTAGTTCTGGAAAGTTATTTTCTTTGCTAAGATGTCCAAGCATAGCTGTTTCTAATCCATAATTTGATAGGTAATCTATAGCTTTTCCAGCATCTATATTAGATAAATGTCCTAAAGGACTTGCAATTCTTTCTTTTAATCTATAAGGGTAAGGACTACATTTTAATACTTCGGGTTCATAATTAGACTCCAAAAGAATAAATTTAGAATTTTTTAAATTATTTAAAATCTTATTATCCATATGTCCAATATCTGTTGCAATACTGATTTTTGCATCACCATTAGAAATATTAAATCCACAAGGATTGGCAGCATCATGAGGAATATTAAAAGGAAATATTTTTAAATCCTTAATTTTAAAGTCTTCATTATTACTAAAATAAAAAATGTTATTTTCAGAGATTTTTTTCATTTGCACAGGCATTGCAAGCCAAGTTTTTCTATTGGCATATACAGGAATATTATATTTTTTTGAAATAGTACCAATGCTTTGAGTGTGGTCAGTGTGTTCATGAGTAACTAATACAGCATCGATAGACAAGATATCAACATTAATAGATGCTAGAGCATCAACAATTTTTTTACAGCTAACTCCAGCATCTACTAATATTTTTGAATTATCACTTTGTACAAAAAAGCTATTACCTGAACTACCACTATATAAACTACAAAACTTTAACATTTATTCTTCGACTCTTTCTATATCTGCACCTAATTTTCTAAATTTATCTTCTATGTTTTCATAACCTCTATCTATATGTTCAAGGTTATATATTTCAGTAGTACCATCGGCACTAACTCCTGCAATTATTAAAGCAGCACCAGCTCTTAAATCTGTTGCATAAACAGGAGCACCAGATAAACTTTCAACTCCATCAAATACTGCGGTTTTTCCATGTGCTGAAATATTTGCTCCCATTTTATTTAACTCTTCAGTATATTGAAATCTAGATTCCCAAATACTCTCATTAATAATACTTGTACCTTCTGCAGTTGATAAAGCAACACCCATTTGAGGTTGCAAATCAGTTGGAAAACCTGGATAAGGTAAAGTCTTTATATTTATTTTTCTTGGTCTTGAGTCGCACCATACTCTAATATTGTCACCATCAATATCTTCTGCATGTGCACCCATTTCTATTATTTTTGCTGTTAATGGCTCTAAATGTTTTGTTATACAATTTCTTACTGTTATATCACCTCTACTTGCAACAGCAGCAAGCATAAAAGTTCCAGCTTCTATTTGATCAGGAACTACAGAATATGTAGCATTACCATGTAATTCTTTTACTCCATTAACTTTAATAACATCTGTACCAGCACCACGAATATCGGCACCCATTGTGTTTAAAAAATTTGCCACATCAACTATATGAGGTTCTTTAGCTACGTTGTCGATAACAGTTGTACCTTCTGCAAGAACAGCTGCTAACATAGCATTAATTGTTGCTCCAACAGAAACAACATCTAAATATATTGAATTACCAACAAGTTTTTCAGCAGAAGCTACAATCTTCCCTTTAGAAACATCTACTTTAGCACCTAATGCTTCAAAAGCTTTTATATGTTGGTCAATAGGTCTTGCCCCTAAATTACATCCACCAGGCATACCAACTTGTGCGTGTTTAAATCTACCAAGTAAAGAACCTATTAAATAATAAGAAGCTCTAAACTTACTTGTTTTTTCCAAAGGAGTATTAAAACTATTAACTTCTGTTGTATCTATAGTTATTTCATGTTCATTATTCCAAGTTATTTTTGCACCAATATCCTGTAATATATCACAATAAATTTTTACATCACTTATATTTGGTAAATTATCAATTGTACAAACTCCATTGATTAACAATGTTGCAGGAAGTATTGCTACAGCTGCATTTTTTGCACCACTTATTATTACATCACCTTTTAAAGGCGTTTTTCCATTTATTACTAATTTTTCCAATATGTTTACCCCCAACAGTAAATATAAGTAGAGTATAAAAAACTCTACTTATAGAATATAACATAAAGTGTTATAAAAAACAACTATTTTTTTGCAGTAAAAATTTTAGAATTTTCAAAAAGTTCAACAATCTTAAATTTAATTTTATATTCACTATCATTTGAAGAAATTAAATTGTAGTTTTCATCAGATAAAGAACTTTGTAATTCTTTTTTTGAAGATTCAGGAACTATACCATTAGATACATCAACAAAGCATAATTCTGGAAACATTACACACCACCAATTTTGACCTTTAGCCTCACCAATTTCTACTTTTAAAGCATCATAGAAACCTGATGGTAAAGAAATATCACCATAGTGTTTAGTTGGAAAAGGAAAATTACCAATTGAAATTTTTACATCATAATTAAAACCATTTCTAACAATAACGTCCCTAGCAATTCTAGAAAAATCATCTGAATGTTCTCTAGCTATTTCTATAACTTCTTCCTTTGTTGTTGCATTCTTACATAAAGTGTTCATATAAGAAATTAATTCATCTCTAACTAAATATTTCAAATTCTGATCTTCATCAGAATCACTATTTGCTATAACATGTAATCTAAATACACTATTGCTTAAATTATTTATGGAATTATTAGCATAAGAAATTGAATAAAATAATATATATATAATCAACAATAAAAT
>CAJKDR010000041.1 GCA_905198755.1 uncultured Clostridiaceae bacterium | reverse complement strand
CTTCTAGACCAGGTTTAATATTTCCATCTAATATTTCTTCAGCTAATTTATCTTCTACAATATTTTGTATTGCTCTACGAAGTGGTCTAGCACCAAATTCTTTGTCTACACCTTTTTTAGCAATTAATTCTTTAACAGATTTATCAATTTTAATATTTAAACCTTGTTCTACTAATCTTTGTTCTACATTTTTTAATAATAAATCTATAATGCTATTTATTTCTTCATCATTTAATTTATGAAATACTATAATATCATCAATACGATTTATAAATTCTGGTCTTAATTGTTTCTTTAATTCTGCCATTACGTTTTTCTTGATTTCTTCATATTCCTTATTTTCATCCTCTTCTGATGAATTTGTAAATCCTAAAGATTTCTTTTCTGTAATTAGTCTTGCACCTATATTTGATGTCATAATGATTATAGTATTTTTAAAATTAATCTTTCTTCCTGTTGAGTCTGTTAAAGTTCCTTCATCTAATATTTGTAATAAGATATTCATTACTTCTGGATGTGCTTTTTCTATTTCATCAAATAATACTATTGAATATGGCTTTTTTCTTACCTGTTTTGTTAATGCTCCCTCTTCTTCAAAACCAACATATCCTGGAGGTGAACCTATTATTTTTGAAACACTATGTGCCTCCATATATTCACTCATATCCAGTTTTATTATTGTGTTTTCATCTCCAAACAAATTAAATGCTAAAACCTTTGATAATTCTGTTTTTCCTACACCTGTTGGTCCTAAAAATAGAAAAGAGCATAATGGTTTATTTGGATCATTTATTCCTACTCTGCTTCTTTTTATAGCCTGTGAAACACTTTTTATTGCTTCGTTCTGTCCTATAATTTTTTTTTGTAATTCTATCTCTAAGTTTATTAATTTTTCATTTTCGCTTTCTGTTATTTTTGTTAATGGTATTTGTGTTAAGTTTGATATAACTTCTCTTATGTCGTTCTTTGTTAGATTTACTTTTTCTTTTATATTTTTATTTCTCCATTCTTCTTTTTGGATTTCTAAATTGTTTTTTTCTTCTACTTCTTTATCTCTCAGTCTTGCCGCTTCTTCAAAATCCTGATATGCTATTGCCTCATTTTTTTGATGTATTATTTTATTTATTTCCTGTTCTTTATTTTTTAATTCTTCTGGTATTGTATATGCTTTCATTCTGATTTTTGATGCCGCTTCATCTAACAAATCTATCGCTTTGTCTGGCATATATCTGTCATTTATATATCTTAATGATAAATTAACTATTTCATCTATAACTCCATCATTAATTTTTACATTGTGATGTCTTTCATATTTTTCTTTTATTCCCAGTAATATTTTTTTAGTTTCTTCTTTTGATGGTTCTTCTACAATTATTGGACTAAACCTTCTTTCTAAAGCTGCATCTTTTTCTATATATTTTCTATATTCATCTATTGTTGTCGCACCAATCAATTGAATTTCTCCTCTTGCTAAAATTGGTTTTAAAATATTTGCTGCATCTATTGCTCCTTCTGCTGAACCTGCACCAACTATTGTATGGATTTCGTCTATAAATAAAATTATATTTTCTGATTTTTTAACTTCATTTAAGCATTTTTTTAATCTTTCTTCGAAATCCCCTCTATATTTTGCTCCCGCAATTATAGATGTTAAATCCAATGTAAATATTTTTTTGTTTTTAAGCATTTCTGGTACATCTTGATTAACAATTTTCTTTGCTAATCCTTCTACTATTGCTGTTTTACCTACTCCTGGTTCTCCTATTAGGCATGGGTTATTCTTATTTCTTCTTGATAATATCTGTATCAGTCTATCTATTTCATCATTTCTTCCTATAACAGAATCTATTTTATCTTCCAATGCTAGTTTATTTAAATCAACCCCATATTGATTTAATACATTGCTTGAATTTCCTCTTTTTATTTCATTTGTCCTTTTATTTTTATTTAATTCTTCTTCTGTTGTTATTATTTTTAAAATCTCATCATAAGCTTTTGAAATATCAAATTTTAGTTCTAACAATATCTTATATGCTATATTTTCTCTATTGTTTATTATTGCCAACAATAATTGTTCTGTGCCAATATTTCTTAAGTATAATCTTTCTGTTTCTTCATAAGCATCTTCTATTAATATTTTAGTTTTAGGTGTAAATCCATCTGTTCTGGTAGTATTGTTTTTACTAACACCTAATATCTCTTTAATTTTTATTAATATGTCTTGTGCACTAATATTTTGTTTTTTTAATACTTTATATGCCATACTATCTAATTGATTAGCAATTCCATAAAGAACATGTTCAGATCCAACATAATTATGACCCAAGCTTACTGCTAATTTATCCGCGCTCTCCAATGCATTTTTTGCACTTTCACTAAATTTATAAATCATCTTTTTTCCTTTCAATATTTTTATAACTTACAAATACCGTAATGCAAAATTAATAATAAATTATGCAAAATATAATTTATTATTAATTTTATTCATTATTATCCTTTGTTATGTCTGATAATTTATTAGCATTTTCCTTTTGTTTATCTAAATTTAACCACGCAAAATAAGAAGATATAAACTCTCCATATTTTGTAACATTTTGATTCTCATCATCTTCTCTTTTCATAATATATCACCTCTACTTTTTTAAGTAGAGTATTCCTATATTTATTTATAATTATTCATTATTCCTTTTTAACTATTCAATAAAATGTAAAAAAGCGGATAAAAAGATTTGTTATTCTTTTATATTATGCAAAAAATTCACTAGTTTCCTAGTGAATTTTTTATTATTCTATACTGCTTCTTCTGAAGTTTCTTCTTTTTTTATAAATTCATTGTCTGCATCTATTACTTCTAAGCTTGATATTGAAACTTCATATGCTACTCTATTTTCTATTGTTCCATCTTCATGTTTTTTCTCATAATTTCTTGATTGCACTCTACCAATTATTTTTACTTCTGTTCCTGTTGGTAGATTTTGACTAAATCTTGCATTTCTTCCCCATGCTATTGATGGTATATAATCTGATTTATTATATGCTCTATTTACTGCTAATAAAATATCTGCAATTTCTCTTCCAAATGGTGTTTGTCTATATATTGGTTTTTTACAGATGTATCCCACTAATGTTACTTCATTTGATGTTCTTTGTGTTTCTTCTTTTTCTTCTTCTGATAAATTTTCGTCCTCTGCTAAAATAACATCTTTTGCAAATACTGTTAGTATTAATTTATTTCTTTCATTCTCATAACTGTTATAAGATCTAAATTGTCCTTTTATAATTAGTTTATTTCCAATAGCTATTAATTCATCATTTATAATTCTTTCTGATGCTGTTATTGGAATTATATCTGTTGTATCACTTAAACGTGGTACCTCCATGTCAAATATGTAAAACTTTTCTCCGTATATTTCATGACTAAATCTTTTTTCGCTTGTTACCTTTCCCACTAATATTAAATGGTTGTTATCTGAATAATTTGTATCCAATTTTATTCCTCCCTAATATATTAAAATTTATTCTTAAGTAATTCTATTCATATTGATTATTTTTATGCTTACTTTTGTGTCGGTACTTCTTTATTATACTACCTTTTTTTGGTTTTGTCTACATAAAAAGTTAATTTTTATGTTTTTTTCTTTATTTTCCAGGCATTTCTTATATTATTTTTTCTATTTTTCTTTCATTTATGTTATTTTTATTACTATGTTTTTGCTCATAATTTCTATTATTTCACTTACTTTTTTGCTTATTATAATTATGTTCTATTTGATTTATATTATTCTCTATTTTATTTTCTATATTATTTTCACTAATATTACTAGATACTTGTATCATTTTTACATCATCATTTGGTATTATTGATACTGAAAATAAAAATAAAACGGCTACTACACTAGTTGCCACAAAATATGAAATTATTTTATTTTTATTAAATACAAACAACATAAAAAATCCTCCTATAATATGCTATAACTATATGCATATTATAAGAGGTTTATTCTTTCTTATTATTAATCTCTTTCTATTTTATAGAATACTTTTTTTCCTTTTTTTAGTATTGCATATCCTTCTTTAAAGTCTTTATCATCAATTGTATATGCTACATCTGTTATTTTTTCATCATTTAGTGTTATTCCACCTTGTTCTATTAATTTTCTTGCTTGACCTTTTGATGGAACTATTTGTGCTAATACTAAAACATCTATTATTGATATGCTACTATCTTCTATTTTTATACTTGGCATATTTTCTATGCTACCTTTTCCTTCAAACAACGCTTCTGTTGCTTCTTTTGCTTTTATTGCTTCTTCTTCTCCATGTATTAATTTTGTTATTTCATATGCTGCTATTTTTTTAGCCTCATTTATGTTTTCATCTTTCAATTCTGATAGTCTTTTTACTTCTGACATTGGTAAACGTGTAAGCATTCTTAAAACATCATATACTTCACTATCTTGTATATTTCTCCAGTATTGATAGAATTCATATGGTGATGTTTTTTTGCTATCAAGCCATAATGCTCCTTTTACTGTCTTTCCCATTTTCTTTCCTTCTGCATTTAATAATAATGGACATGTTACACAGAAACTACCATTTTTATGTATCTTTCTAATCAAATCAACACCTGCAAGCATATTTGACCATTGGTCATCTCCACCTATTTCAACTGTACATCCTTCTGTTTCGAATAGGTGTAAGAAATCGTAACTTTGCATTAACATATAGTTAAGTTCAAAAAATGTTAATCCTTTTTCCATACGTTGTTTAAAACATTCTGCTGATAACATATGATTTACATTAAAATATATTCCATATGTACGTATAAATTCCATATAATTTAAATCTAATATCCAATCTCCATTATTTACAATGATTGCTGCATTTTCACCTTCAAAAGATATAAATTTGCTAACTTGTTTTATTATATTATCAACATTCCTAGAGATGTCTTCTTTTGAAAGCATTTTTCTCATATCTGTTTTACCACTAGGGTCACCTATAAATGCTGTTCCTCCACCAATTAATATTATTGGTCTATGTCCACATTGTTGAAAATATGACATCATCATTAATGGAATAAAGTGTCCTATGTGTATGCTATCTGCTGTTGGATCTATTCCTAAATATACTGATGTTTTTTTATTTTTCACCATTTCTTTAAATTCTTCTTCAAATGTTATTTGCTTAATTAAATCTCTTTCTTTTAATATATCATATATGTTTTCCAAATTTCTCTTCTCCCTTCACTCATTTTATTTTATATGTCTTCTATTTATCTGTCAAGTAAAGTTACAATGTTTAAAGTATTTTTATTAATTCTGGCATATTTTTTCCTTGTACTTTTGGTATTTCTATTATCTCAAATTTTGATGTTTTATCTCCAAATTTTACTTCCACAATATCTCCTATTTTTACTTCATAACTTGGCTTTACTATTTTTCCGTTTACACTTATTCTTCCACTGTCTGCCGCTTCGTTTGCCACAGTTCTTCTTTTTATTACTCTTGATACTTTCAAAAATTTATCTATACGCATTTTATTCTCCTTTATTATAAATTGTATTCCTTATCTGGCAGACACACTTGAAACTGTTCGAGCTATGCTCGTTACAGTTACAGCGTACACAGTATGGTCGTCCGCCCTACAATTTTATATATATTGGCTTACTATTATTTTCACTCTGTCATTTCTAGTTTTTCCATCTATTTTTTCTAACTTAAATTTTCCTATTCTTCTAATGGTTATTATATCTTTTTCTTTTATTTGTTTTGTTGATTTCATTATGTTCTCATAATTCACAAATACTCTTGCATCATTTATTATTTCTTCCGCTTTTCCTCTTGATGTTTTTGCAATTTCTGAGACTATACAATCTAACCTCATTGATGAAACTATTAAATTTATTTCTTTTTTATTAATTTTCTTTTCTCTTACATCTTCTAAATTTACAACTTCTATTTCTGATTTAGAAAATCTTGTTAATTGTGTAATATTAGTTATCACAAATTTATATATTTCTTCTAAAATTAATATATCTGCCCCATCTTCAAATACTAATATATCTCCAATTTTTTCTCTTTTTATTCCTAATTTTATGAGTCCCCCTAGGTAATCTCTATGTGTATATTTACCATACATTTCTTTTGGTAATTTTATTCTTATACATTTTATAGGTAAAATTTTTGATGTATTTGTATTTACTATTTCTGATAACTTTTCAGGAAAAAATACTATTATATTTCTTTCAGAATCACTTATTCCTCCATTAATAATATAGTTTTCTACTTTTTCTTGCTTTAGTATCTTTTCTAATAAATGACTTTGATAAATATCTAAGAAATCTGTATTTTGTATTTTATTTTTATTCGTTGTTAACTCAATTTTATCTATCATTTTTGAAATTAAAAGTTTTTCTTCTGGTTTTGAATATTTATTTAAAATTAATCTTTTATCCATTTTCTTTCCTTATGTTAAAGGACGGATTTTCGTCCGCCCCCTATTTTATTTTTAATATTATTTATTTGTAGAACCAAATCCACCTAATCTTTCTCCTTCTGCAACATCATCATCTGTTACAAGATATTGTTTAAATATACCTTGTCCTATTGCATCACCTTTTTTTATTTCGACATCTACATCTTTAACATTGAAAAATGCAAACATTATATGTCCATCATTATCTGGATTTTCGTAGTAATCTTTATCTACTATTCCTACACTATTTGCTAATATTAATCCTTTTTTCTTAGGGTTAGAACTTCTATTGCATAGCATTAGGTATTCGTCATCTTTCATATAGGCTTTTAAGCCTGTTTTTACAAGTGTTGGTGCTTGTCCTGGTTTAAAAGCTGGTATTGTACAATCTTCTGCAGCTTCTATATCATATCCTGCTGAATATTTTGTTTTTCTTATTGGTAAGTTTATATTTTTATCTTCAAAACCTTTTGCAACTTCAAATCCTCTTATTTTTTCCATTTTAAACTTCCTTTCGCTTTTAACTATTTCTACTATATTTTATATGCAAATCCATAATTAGTCAACCAATTTATTTTATTTTTCGTCACTTTTTGGGGTTATTTTTTATATTATACTATAGGAGGTAATATTAATATGACTTTATACGAATTACCTTTAAATACAGTTGCTATTATTAAAGATATAAATTGTGCTGATAATATACGTAGAAGATTATTGGATTTAGGTCTTGTAAGTCGGCACAAAAATTAAACCTATTCTAAAAAGTCCTTCTGGAGATCCTGTTGCTTTTGAAGTTAGAAATACCCTTATTTCAATTCGTAAAGAAGACAGTAAATTCATAAATCTAAAGTAATATAGAGTGTTGCCCATTTGATATTGAACACTATTTATGATATAATATAATTATATTAACTGTTGAATATCACAACAGAATTTGAAAGGATGAAATTTATGAAACTCACACAACAACAACTGGATCAGGCTTATTTAAATTTAAAGAAAGAAAATCCTGATAAATTCGTTGAGATTTTCCGTGCTCCTCATTTGTACATCTCAGAAGACGAGGTAGTTACTAAAATTAATGATGTCGAACAGGCTCATAAAGGATGGAAAACTACATTATCTGGTTACATTGAAGAGAATGGAATGAAACGCACAGTAGTTCTACACTACAAAATTTAGTGTAAAAAGGAGATATCAATGATATCTCCTTTTTCACATTTTTATTTTATTTTCATATTATATCTTATCTTATTATATGAGGTGATTTTATGGGACTTACTTCTAGTTCTACTGGTTCTAATCTTCTTTCTGAAGATTTAAAACAAATTCAGGATAATTCTGATTTTACTGTTGCTTTTGCTGGAAATCCCAATGTTGGCAAAAGTACCATTTTTAATAGCTTAACTGGCTTGCATCAACATACAGGTAACTGGCCTGGAAAAACAGTTGCTAATGCCAGTGGTACTTGTAATTATAAAAATAAAAACTTTTTATTAATAGATATTCCTGGTACATATTCCCTTATGTCTAACTCTCAAGAAGAAGAAATTGCTAGAGACTATATTTGTTTTGGAAAACCTGATGCTACTGTAGTAGTTGTTGATGCTACTTGTTTAGAACGTAACCTTAATCTTGTTTTTCAAACAATGGAAATTACTTCTAATATAATCGTTTGTGTTAATCTTTTAGATGAAGCTAAAAAGAAAAATATTAAAGTTGATTTAAAAAAGTTAGAAGAATTATTAGGTGTACCTGTAGTTGGCACAATTGCCAGAAAAGAAAAAACTTTGAATAAACTTTTAGAAAAAATCGATTTAGTTTGTTCTAAAAAGATAATTTCTAAGCCTAAGCAAATTCAATATCTTCCCATAATAGAGGATTCTATTTTAGCACTCAATTCAGAAATAGATAAAATTAC
>CAJKDR010000040.1 GCA_905198755.1 uncultured Clostridiaceae bacterium | reverse complement strand
TTTAAACATTAGATTTGTAAATTTATTATTTATAAATCATTATTATTTTCTTACTAATAAGCATATATTTTAATGAATAACTTATTTTTATCGGAGGTTTTTTATGATTAATTTTACAAAAATGAATGGTTTAGGAAATGATTATGTTTTTATTGATTGTACTGACGGAAAAAACACTATTGCAAATCCTTCTTCTTTTTCTAAGGTAATTAGTAATAGAAATTTTGGCATTGGATCTGATGGGTTAATTTTAATTGAAAATAGTAAAGTTGCCGACTTTAAAATGAGAATTTTTAATAGTGATGGTTCTGAAGCTGAAATGTGTGGAAATGGTATTAGATGTGTTGGTAAATTCTTATATGATAAAAAACTTATTTCAAAAACAACTATTGAAATTGAGACTTTAGCAGGAATAAAAAAAATACAATTAAAATTAAGTAACTCTAGAATTTCTTCTGTTTCTGTATGTATGGGGGAAGCTAAAATATTAGATGACTTTGAGCTAACTGTAGCAGATGAAACATTTAGTGTTACACCTGTTTTAATTGGTAACCCTCATGCTGTTGTTTTTGTAAATAATTTAGCTAATATCAATTTTAGTAAATATGCCCCAATTATTGAATCTCATCAAGTTTTTCCAAATAAAACAAATGTAGAATTTGTTCAAGTAATTAATCCTAATTTAATTAAAGTTAAAGTATGGGAACGCGGTTCTGGCGAAACATTAGCATGTGGTACAGGTGCTTGTGCTTCTACTGCTGTAGCCTATAATAAAAAATTTATTTATAAAAGTGTTAATGTAGAAATGCCTGGTGGTTTTCTTCAAACATATTTAGATACTAATTCTAATAATATTTATTTATCTGGTCCTGCAAGTACAGTCTATGAAGGTGTTTATTTTAATTAGGAGGTTATTATGTTAGAATTAAATACTAATTTTTTTAATTTAGAAAAAAATTATCTTTTTTCTAATATTGCTCAGAAAGTTAATAATTATAAGCATTGCCATCCAAATAAAAAACTTATAAGCTTAGGGATTGGAGATGTTACTCTCCCTCTTCCCGAAGTTTGTATATCTGCAATGCATTCTGCAGTAAGTGAGCTTTCTGATTCAAAAACTTTTAAAGGCTATGGGCCAGAACAAGGTTATTTTTCATTAAGAGATAAAATATCAAAATATGATTATAAAAACTTAAATATCTCTTCTGATGAAATATTTATATCTGATGGTGCAAAATGCGACCTTGGAAGAATTCTAGATTTATTTTGTGATGATTTAACTGTTGCAATAACAGATCCTGTATATCCTGTATATGTGGATACCAATATAATTTCTAATAATAAAATTATTTATTTACCTATGAATATTGAAAATGGTTTTACTCCACCAATTCCATCACAAAAAGTTGATATTATATATCTGTGTTTTCCTAATAATCCAACAGGTATAGCACTAAATAAAAAAGAACTTTCTAAATGGATAAACTACGCTAAAGAAAATAATTCAATCATTCTATTTGATTCTGCTTATGAAGCTTTTATAACAACGCCTGATATCCCTCATTCAATTTACGAAATAGATGGTGCAAAAGATGTTGCAATCGAATTTAGAAGTTTCTCCAAAACCGCTGGTTTTACCGGAATAAGATGTGGATATACTATTATACCTAATGAATTAACTATAAATAATGTTAAAGTTATTGAGTTATATAAAAGATTAATATCTACTAAGTTTAATGGTGCTTCATATATTTCTCAAAAGGCTGCTGAAGCATTATATTCTAGCAATGGAATGGAACAGGTTAGAAAAAACATAGAGTACTATTTAAATAATGCAAGAATAATTAAAAATTCTTTAAATAGTCAAAATATTTTATATTATGGTGGTATCGATTCTCCATATATTTGGTTACAAATTCCAAACAATATAAAATCTTGGGATTTCTTTGATTTACTTTTAGAAAACGCCAACATTATAGGGACACCAGGAGTTGGATTTGGATTAAATGGAGAAGGATTTTTTAGATTAACTGGTTTTAATACTTTAGAAAATACAATTACTGCATCAAGCAGATTAGAAGCATTTTTTAATTTGAGGTGATTTCATGAGCATTGTGCAAACTAATATTAGATATTCTTATAATATACTAATTAAAGATCTTGAACAATTGAAACAAACTTATCCATTCTTAAAAGTCGAATATATTGGTAATAGTGTATTAGGAAACAGTATTCCATGTATAAAAATTGGAACCGGTAATAAGGAAGTTTTTTATAATGCTTCTTTTCATGCAAATGAATGGATAACTACTATTGTTTTAATGAAATTCATTGAAGATTATTCATATGCATATGCAAATGATGGCAAAATATACAATTACAGTGCAAGAAATTTATTTAATGATACTACTTTATACGTGGTTCCAATGGTTAATCCAGATGGTGTAAATTTAGTAACTGGTAGATTAAGACCAGGAACTACATATTTTAATAAAGCTTCTACTATAGCTAGTAATTACCCTGATATTTCTTTTCCAAGTGGCTGGAAAGCTAATATTAATGGTGTAGATTTAAACTTACAGTTTCCTGCCGGATGGTTGCAAGCAAAACAAATAAAATATGAACAAGGATTTACATCTCCTGCTCCAAGAGATTTTGTTGGTTTTGGTCCACTAACTGAACCTGAGGCATTAAATGTTTACAACTTTACTTTATATCATAACTTTAATTTAATATTAGCTTATCATAGTCAAGGTAAAGTAATATATTGGAGATTTTCTGGATTTAATCCTCCAAACTCAGAATATATTGGTAGGCAATTTGCAAACTCTAGTGGTTACTCTTTGGAATCCACACCATATTCTTCTAGTTTTGCTGGATACAAAGACTGGTTTATTCAATATTACAACAAACCTGGATATACAATAGAAGTTGGATTTGGTGAAAACCCTCTTCCATTATCACAATTTTCTGAAATATATAATGATAATTTAGGAATCTTGACTTTAGGCATGGCTTTAACATAGGGAAAGAGACAAGTCAAAATTGACTTGCCTCTCCTTTTACAGATTTACACAATTTCTTTTGCAAGACCTATATATGTGGATGGTGTTAAATTAAGCAGTGTTAACTTATCTTCATCAGAAAGTACATCAAGAGAATTAATAAATTCTTGAATATCCTCTTTTGAAATTTCCTTGCCTCTTGTTAACTTTTTAAGTTGATTATAAGCATCAGGAATTCCATACTTTCTTAACATAGTCTGTATAGGTTCCGCCAACACTTCCCACTTGCTTTCAAGGTCTTTCATGATTTTTTCTTCATTTACATGAACTTTTTTCAAACCACCGATAGTTTGAGTAATCGCTTGTAATGAGTATCCAAATGCCAATCCAATATTTCTTTGAGAAGATGAATCGCTCAAATCTCTTTGCATACGAGATTTTGGCAGCTTGTTTGATAATGCCATAAATATTGCATTTGACATATCAATATTAGCTTCACTATTCTCAAATCTGATTGGATTTACTTTATGTGGCATTGTACTACTGCCAACTTCTGATTCTACCGGAATTTGCTTAAAATATTCCATGCTTATATAGAGCCACATATCAACATCTAAATCCAAAACCACATTGTTAAAGTGTCGAATAGAATCGGCAATTTTACAAATATAATCATGGCTTTCGATTTGAGTTGTTACAGGATTAAACTCTAAACCTAGATATTTTTCAACAAATATTTTTGAAAGCATTTTCCAATTTTTATTTGGAAATGCCACTGAAATCGCAGAATAGTTGCCTGTTGCGCCATTAAATTTTGCAGATACTTTTATGGCTCTGATATCATCTAAAATCTTTTTCAGACGATATTCATATACTCTGAACTCTTTACCAACTGTAGTAGGAGTTGCAGGTTGACCATGTGTATGTGCAAGCATAACAACATCTTTAAATGATATTGCCATAGCATTAATTAAGCAACGTAATTCTTCTGCCTCTGGAAGCCAGACTTCATGTAAAGCCTCTTTAATCATTGTAGCATATGCAGTATTATTTATGTCTTCTGATGTACATCCAATATGTACAAAACTCACAAGGCTGTCCATGCCAAGTTCTTTAAGTTTTTCAGTAACAAAAATCTCTACTGCTTTTACATCATGATTGGTAATGGCTTCAATTTCCTTAACCCTTTTATAAGAATCACTTGAAAATTTCTCATAAATGGATTTAATTTCTTCAATTCTCTCAATATTAAACGATTTTAATATTTGAGAAGAATCTCTAATAGATATTAATAGAAATTCTAACCATTTCACTTCGACTTTCACCCTGTTCTTTACAAGAGCATATTCAGAAAAATATGGTGACAATTTCTGTCCTATTTTCCGATACCTGCCATCTAAAGGGCCAAGTGCCATGCACTCTGTTAAAGCATTTTCTTCAGAAATTGTGTTGTTGTCTCTGTTCATAGGAAAAATCCCCTTTCTAAAAGTTATTTAACTATTGTCTTTCCTTGATGCAAAATCTTTAGAAAACAACAATTGTTAGAGACTTTCAAATTATATCATAATTCACATAACTTTTCAACTTTTATATTTCCCTATTGAATTTTCCATTTTTATAATATAATTTTTCATTTTCTTTTGCCCAATATGGTATAAGGGCATTTGGTACTTTTATTATTTTCCTATTTAGATTTTCATAACTTAATAATGTATATTCTTTTTCCTTTTTTTCTATATTGTATTTTGTATTTATATCATTTTCTAATATACCACTTGTTTCTATAAATTCTTTTTTTATTTTTGTATATTCTTTTATATCTATTAGACTATCTAAAAACTTTCCGCGTCAACTCTTCTTCATATATGTATTTTCCATTTTGGTATCTTAAAATACTATCATTTGTTATCTTACTTAATAAGTCTTTATTTATATCTTTTTCTTTTGATATTTTATTATTCATAGTATTTTGCAGATACACTCCATCTTCTGCTAGTTCAACTACTTGATATAAACATTCTTCTTGTTTTAATATATCTTCCATTTTTTCATCCCTTTTAATTTCTTCTAAATAATTAGATAAATCTTTTATAAAATTTTGCACAGAATTATTTTCTTTTACATCTTTTAATAAATTATTGATCAATTCTAATTCCAAATAATATCACACTCCTATATCAATTTATATTGTTGGGATTTTTTTACTAATGAATTTAGTAAATAGATTAAAACTGTGATTATTATATTGTATTTATTTTTATTTTTCAATATTTTACTAATTTTTTGTACTTTCTCCTGTTAAATAATTTATAGTTATTCCTGGCTGTATATTATAAACATATACATTAAAGCATATTCCTTTTCCATTATCTTCTACGGAATATGCCTCTATTTCTACTCCACTCGCCAAAAGATTTTCTCCTTCAAATACTGGCGTTACTCTATATAGAACATGATTATTTTCATTTTCTTTTATATATTCTGCAACTTTATTTTCAAAAGACAACATTCCTGTAACATTAAAATATCTTGTTCCAGTTATTAAATTAAGCTCATTATCATTTTCATCTGAAAGTTGATATCCAATTAAATGACATCTATTATATAGATATTCTCCATTATATTTCTTTTGTTTCCAACCAGTAGGTTTTACATTACTTATATCCCCTCTTTTTTCACCTTTTTTAGGCATTATTTCTTTGCAGATATTTGCATATGCTACCCCACATCTTCCATAATCATCTAATTCACTATAATCTTCAAATGCTTCTGTTGTATAATCACTTTCTTTAAAATTTGGAATATTATTATTTATTTCTATGTATGCTTCACCTGAATATTCCGGAATTTCGTCTATACTAATTAGATTTCCATTAGTATTTATATTTTCTGTTTTATTATAATTATCATTTATATAGATTAAACATGTAAATATTATTAATATCAATATTGTAAATATTTGTTTTAATTTAGTTTTATTTCTTCTCTTTTGCACTGTTATCTTTTTCCTCTACTTTTTATAGCCAGTCGCCGACTTTTTTTATATATATTTTCTTTACAATTTGAACTAAAATTACATATAAGATAGTTAAGCCCGCTACTATTATATAATATAATGGTGGCATTTTTTCAAAATGGAATGATGAAATATTATGTAATAATATTGGTGCAAATATCGTTCCAATTATTGTAACCATTGTCAGACAAGTTAATATTGGATTTGCTCTTGACTGTAAGAATGGTACTTTTGCAGTACGAACAAAATGAATTATTAAAGTTTCACTTATTAGGCATTCAACAAACCATGCAGTTTGAAAATAACTTTCACTTACAGTTCCATTATATCCTAATACAAACCAGAACGCTAAAAACGCTAAAATATCTATTATTGAACTTACTGGTCCCATTACGTTCATAAAAGTTCCTAATCCCTTAGTATCCCATTTTTTTGGTTCTATTAAAAATTCTTCATCAACATTATCATATGGTATCCCTATTTGCGAAAAATCATATAAAAAATCTTGAATTAGCATTTGAATTGGCAATAATGGTAGAAATGGTAAGAAGATACTTGCAATAAATATACTAAATACATCTCCAAAATCAGAACTTAAAGCCATTTTCATATATTTTATAATGTTTCCATATACTTTTCTTCCTTCTATTACCCCATTAGATATTACTTTTAAACTTTTTTCTAATAAAATAATATCACTCGCCTCTTTAGCAATATCTGTAGCTGTGTTTACGCATATTCCTACATCAGCATTATGTAATGACGGTGCATCATTTACTCCATCTCCCATATATCCAACTACATGTCCATTTTTTCTAAGAGCTTTTATTATTCTTTCTTTTTGTAAAGGGTTCATTCTAGCGAAAACATTTACTTCTTCAACCTTCTTAGCAAGATCTTCATCTAACATCATATCAATATCCATGCCTAGTAATATTTTAGGATTTTCTATTCCTACTAAATTACAAATATTTTCAGTGGCATATTGATTGTCCCCTGTTAAAACCTTTGTTGTTATTCCATATTTTTTTAATTTTTTTATTGTACTTTTTACTTCTTTTTTAGGTGGATCTAAAAATGCTACAAAACCTATGAATATCATTTCTTTTTCATCATTACTATCAAATAAATCTTTTCCTCTATAGTCTTTTTTTGAGGCTAATGCAATTACTTGCATTCCTTGTTTTGCAAGATTTTTAGCGTTTTCATTAATATCTTGTATCATTTCTTTAGTTAACTCTTTATTTTCTCCATTTATTCTTACTTGACTACAACATTTTAATACTTCTTCTAAAGCTCCCTTAGTAATTATTCTATAATGTTTATCATGTTTTACTACAACACTTACTTTTTTTCTAATATAATCAAATGGTATTTCATCAATTTTTTCATACTCAACAACTTGTTCTTTTACTTTATGTTGAATTCCATATGTTATTATTGCTTTGTCTACTAAGTTTTTCATTCCGGTACTATAATAACTATTTAAGAATGCATATTCTAATATAGATAAATCCTCTTTTCCTTCAACATTTATATATTTTTGTAATACTATTTTATCTAATGTTAATGTTCCTGTTTTATCAGTACATAAAACATCCATTGCTCCTAAATTTTGAATTGCTTGAATATTTTTTACTAGTGTTTTTTTCTTTGCAAGAGTTTTCGTTCCTTTAGTTAAATTAACATTTACTATCATTGGTAACATTGTTGGAGTAATTCCAACGGCTACTGATAATGCAAATAGCACCGCTTCTAATATATCTCTTCGTATAAATGCATAAATAACGAATACTGCTATTGAAACCACAGTCATGTATTTTATTAATAATTTCGTAATTTCATTCATACCTTTTTCAAAGTTTGTTGTATCTCTTTTGTTATCAATTTGTTTTCCCATACTTCCTAGATATGTAGAAAAGCCAGTATTAATTACTATAGCTGTTGCTTTACCACTTATTACACTTGTTCCCATTAAGCATATATTTGAAAGTGAAAATATTTCATTTGAATTATTAAATTTATCTGTCTTTTCTATAGGTGTACTTTCACCTGTAAAAACAGATTGATTCAAAAATAAATCTTTATTCTCTATAATCATTAAATCCGCTGGAATAATAGCCCCCGCATTTAGATGAATAATATCACCTTTTACAACTTTTTCTGTTCTTATTGTTTTCTCTTTTCCATTTCTTACAACTGTTGCCGTTGAAAACATTTCACTTTTTAGTTTTCTATTGAATTTATATGTTGAATAATTTTGAGCAAATTTTATCATTGCACTTACAAATCCAATTGCTAAAATGATCATTGTACCTAATATATCATCTCCAACAAACTTATTTATTATTGCCAAAAAAACTAAAATTAAAATAAATTTATCTTTAAATGAATTTATAAAAAAGTAGAAC
>CAJKDR010000039.1 GCA_905198755.1 uncultured Clostridiaceae bacterium | reverse complement strand
AATTTATTTATACAATTAATTTCTGTGGAGGGTTATATGTCAAGAAAAACAAGCATTATTTCTGATAATTTAAAAGAAGAGATTGCAAGAGAATTAGGAGTATATGAAACAGTAAAAAGAGACGGTGGATGGCAAAATGTCTCATCAAAAGACTGTGGTAATATAGTAACAAAAGCAATAGAAATAGCAAATAGAAAAGTTCAATAAAAAAATATAGAGAAGACAAATTTGTCTTCTCTATATTTTTTAAAAATCATATTTTTACATATTGTAATAATTAATTTTCTAGCATATAATATAACAAAATAATAATTAAAAGAGGTAAGTTATGAATGATATAAAAGTAAAAGACATTATAAGAGAATGTAATGGAAAATTAATTTATGGAAATGAAGATTTATTATGCGAAAATTATTCTAAAGATACAAGAACAATTGAAAAAGGTGATATATATTTAGGAATAAAAGGAGAAAAATTTAATGGTAGTGTGTTTTATAAAGATGCATTACAAAAAGGTGCAAAAGGTTGTATATTACAAGATGTGGAAGTTGATGTAGAAGAATTAAAACAATATAATGAAATATTTATAATTTTGGTAGATAATGTAGTTGAAACACTTCAAAAACTAGCAGCATATAAAAGAAGTTTATATAATATACCAGTAATAGGTATAACAGGTAGCGTTGGAAAAACAAGCACAAAAGATGTTGTTGCAAATGTACTGGCTCAAAAATATAAAGTTTTAAAAACAGAGGGAAATTACAATAACGAAATAGGATTACCACTTACTATACTAAAATTAAGAGATCACGAAGCAATGGTTGTTGAAATGGGAATGAGTGCTTTTGGAGAGATTAGTTTACTTACTAATATAGCTAAACCTACAGCTGCTATAATAACAATTATTGGAAGTTCACATATAGGAGAATTAGGCTCTAGAGAAAATATATTAAAAGCAAAATTGGAAATATTAGAAGGATTAGATGAACATGGATGCTTAATATTAAATAATGATAATGATTTATTACATAGTTGGTATGAAAATAATACAGATAATCATAAACATATTACATATGGAATAGAAAATAACAGTATGCTTATGGCGAAAAATATTGTACTAAAAGAAAATTCCACTCAATATGAGATAGAATATGATGAAAAAACATATACTATAAATGTTCCTATTGCAGGAAAACACTATGTTTATAATACTTTAGCAGGTATTTGCATTGGAATAAAATACGGTATTGAGATGAAAAAAATAATAAAAGGTATTTCAGAATTTACTCTTACTAAAAGAAGAATGGAAATAATAAAAAATAGCAATGGAACAACAATTATAAATGATTCATATAATGCAAGTTATGAATCAACAAAAGCCGCATTAGAATATGTAGGTAGTACAAAAAATTATCCTAAGATAGCGGTATTAGGCGATATTTTAGAATTAGGTACTTTTTCTAAACAGATGCATGAAAACGTAGGAAAAGAAGTTGTAAAAAATAATATTGACATATTAATAACTGTAGGAGAACAAGCAATAAATATAGCAGAAAAAGCAATAGAATTAGGAATGAATAAAAACAATGTATATGAATATTTAGCAAATGATATTGCAATTCATAAAATTAAAGAATTAGAAAGCAAAAATTGTATAGTTTTAGTTAAAGCATCAAACGGAATGCATTTTGATGAGATTGTAGATGCATTAAAATAATTAGAAGGAGGCTACTTTATGAGCAAATTAAAAATAGGTGTTGTATTTGGAGGAAAATCAACAGAACATGATGTTTCTATAGTATCTGGAACATCAGTTATAAAAAATTTAGACAAAGAAAAATATGAAATAACACCAATATATATTTCAAAAGAGGGAAAATGGTATAAATATATAAAACCAATTCAAGAAATAGAAGTTTTAGAAATAGGAAAAGAAATAGAAGAAAAAGAGGAAATCAATGACTTAGAAAACGTATTAAAAAATTTTGATGTTGTATTTCCAGTCTTACATGGCTTAGGAGGAGAAGATGGTTCTATTCAAGGAATGTTAGAATTGTTTGGAGTTCCATATGTTGGATGCGGAATACTAGCATCAAGTGTTGGAATGGATAAAGTATATACAAAAATCATATTTGATAAAGCTAATATAAAACAAGCAAAGTATGAATACATAAAAAAAGATAAAGAAAAATATATCTATATAAATAAAAATTTTGATGAAGAAAACTTAAAAATAGAAGAAATATGTGCAAAAATAGAAGAAAATTTAAAATACCCTGTATTTGTAAAACCATCAAATTCAGGCTCAAGTGTGGGCATAACAAAAGCAAATAATACACAAGAATTATCTAAAGCTATTGAATATGCCGGAAAATATGATAAAAAAATACTAATAGAACAAGGAATAATAGGAAAAGAAGTAGAATGTGCAGTTTTAGGAAATGAAGAAGTAATATCATCATGTGTAGGAGAAATTAAGCCTGCAGAAGAATTTTATAGTTTTGATGCAAAATACAAAAATTCAGAATCAAAAACACTAATGCCAGCAGATTTATCAAAAGAAATGTCAAATGAAATAAGAAAACTAGCAATAAAAGCATTTAAAGCAATAGATGGAAAAGGATTATCGAGAGTAGACTTTTTTGCAAATGAAACAACAGAAGAAATATATATAAATGAGATAAACACATTACCTGGATTTACTCAAATAAGTATGTATCCTAAACTATTTGAAACGGTTGGAATACCATATAGTGAATTATTAAATAAACTAATAAGATTAGCATTAGAAAAATAAATGTCAATGGGGACGGAGTTTTTTGACAACTAATTAAAGAAAAAAGGTTGTCAAAAAACTCCGTCCCCATTGACACCTTTGAAAGCAATTTCATTTTTTATGTTAAATCTATTGAAAATTACATAAAATCTTGATATAATTAACCCACCATGAAAAATGGAGGCTAAAAAATGATTTTTAAAGATTATTATAAGATATTAGGACTAAAGAGTAGTAGAGTTTCATTAGATGACATAAAAATAGCTTACAGAGAAAATGCAAAAAAATATCATCCAGATGTAAATGTTGGAGATAGCTTGTCAGAAGAGAAATTTAAAGATATAAATGAAGCATATAGAGTTTTATCAAATGCATCAGCAAAAAGAAAATATGACAGAATGTGGAATAATCATGTTGGTAAAAGTAATATAAAATATGAAGAAAGCAAACGTGGAAGCGGTTCAATATTTAGTGACTTTTTCAATATGTTCTTTGGAGAAACTGATGAAGATAAAATAGAATCAACTAATTCAAAAAGAAAGAATAAAAAACAACCAATTAAAGGAGAAGATGTAGAAACAGCAATAGATATTTCAATAGAAGATGGATTTTATGGAGCTAAAAAACAAATCTCATTGAGAACAGTAGAAGGCAAAATGAAAAAGTTTGAAGTAAAAATCCCAGCAGGAATCAGAGAAAACGAAAAAATTAGACTATTAGGACAAGGCAAGCTAGGAATTAATGGCGGGAAAAATGGAGATTTATTTATAAATATACATATAAAAGACAATGAGAAATTTAAAATAAAAGGTTATGACCTATACACAGATTTATTATTAACACCTTGGGAAGCAGCATTAGGAACTAGGGCGAATTTGAAAGGAATTGATGATGAAGCTTCTGTATATATTCCACAAGGAATACAAAGCGGAGAGAAAATAACAATTCCAAATAGAGGATATAAAGATGCAAAAGGTGGAAGAGGAAACCTTGTTGCTCAAGTAAAAGTAATGGTGCCTAAAAAATTGACAGATGACGAAAAAGAAATATATACAAAATTAAAAGAGGTATCTTCTTTTAATCCAAGAAATTTGTATTAAAGAGTAAATATGTTAACATAAAAACGTGTTGACTTTTTACTTATAATAAGGTATAATTAAAATTAGTCATGAACAAATGAAAAATATATTGCATCATAGATGGAGAAAGAGGTGTAGTAGTATGGCAAGCCTAGAAGGCAAACACTTTAGTATAACAGACCCAAAGGATGTAAATACAGTTATATATAGAATACAAGAAACAGAAAAAGAATATAGAAAAGATTCTCCTAAATATACGGTTGAAAGATTGAATCGTATGTCAGAAATAAGAGGAGAAGGTACTAAGAGAACATATTTTATTGATAATCCATCAGTAGAAAATGATCAATTAGTTATTTTATCATTTGGAAAAGAAAGAGTAGTAGTAAACAGTGGACTACTAGGAGAAGACAGAATAAAAATTTCAAAACAACCATCTTTTGTGAAATTTGATACTTTATATTCAGATGAAACTCAATATAAAGAATTTAATTATACACCAAATCTAAAGAGGCCTATATCTATTATAGATCCTGAAACTACAGAAGAAATCAAACCAGTATTATATTTTGATGAAAAAACAAATGAAGTAAAAGGAAAATGTAAGTTGAAACCACATAAATCTTATTTTGCATTTGAAATAAGAGACAAAAATTAAGAAGGAGTGTTGAACTTAAATGAGTGATACAAAAAAATCGAACGCGGCAATTGCTTGTGGAGATATGAAATTAAAAGATGATGGAAAAGGTATAATTATAGACCAAGGAAACTATGGTCCTTCTAAAAATGAAATCAATCAATTGGCAGGAATGGAAATAAAATTTGATGAAGAATGCATAGTAACGAATGAAACCCCAAATGGAACGATTGCTATGATTGATAAAAATACAGGACTAATAGGGTATTTAGAAGGCGATGGAACATTAAAAAGAAAATTAGAAGAAAAAGATAAAAAAGATAAAAAAGCTAAAAGAATAGAAGAGAGATAAAACAAAAGAGAAGGTGAATTCAAATGAATTACAAAGTTGAAGGAGCAATTAAAAAAACAAGGAAATATTTTATAATTTATGCAATACTATGGCTATTTTTTGTCATAGTATTTATCATGCCTGCAGGAGCAGCTGTTGCAGAATCTACTTCTAATGGAAAATTTGTAATGAGTATGTTTTTTGATAGATTTATGTACTATTTAATGAAACCATTTTCAAGTTTTGGAAAATCGTTCTCACCAGTTTATATTTCAAGTTTTATTGGAATACTATGGAAATTTACTTTTGCTTATTTGATAGTAGTAGTGATTAGTATTATAAAAAATGCGCCTAAAAATGAATATTCAGGAATAGAAAATGGTTCAAGTGATTGGAGCCAAAGAGGAGAACAATACAGAGTATTAAGTAACAAAAAAGGAATTATATTAGGTGAAGATAATTATTTGCCAGTAGATAAAAGAGGAAACGTAAACGTTTTAGTTGTTGGACGGATCAGGATCTGGTAAATCAGCATCTTATTCAATCCCAAATGCATATCAAATGCTTGGTTCATATGTATTTACAGATCCAAAAGGTGAATTATACGATAAAACAGCAGGATACTTAAAGAAAAATGGTTATGAAATAAAAGTATTAAATTTAGTAGATCCAAAATATAGTGATGGATATAACCCTTTGATGCATATATCTAGTGAACTAGATGTAGACGTTATTGCAAGTACAATAGTAAAAGGACAACAAACAGATAGTGGAAAGGCAGATCCTTATTGGGATGATATGTCTGAAATGCTATTGAAGGCTTTAATTTATTATTTGATAGCAACAAGGCCAGAAGAAGAACAGAACTTAGCAAGTTGTGCTGAATTAGTAAGAGCAGCTAATAATAATGGAGGAAGCAACCTTCTTACAGATTTAATTAATCAATTGCCTTATGATCATCCAGCTAGAATGTATTATAAATCTATAGAAATAGCACCAGAAAAAACATATAGTTCAATTTTATCTTCATTACAATCTAAACTTGGTAAGTTTGATTCAAAAGAAATAGCAGAACTTACATCAACAGATACAATAAACTTTGAAGAAATAGGAACAAAGAAAACAGCGGTATATGTTATTTCATCAGATACACATACTGCATATGATTTCTTACTTACAATATTCTTCTCTCAAATGATACAACAATTATATAATTATGCTGATAAGAGTGGAGGAGCATTACCAATGCCTACATACTTTATATTAGACGAGTTTGCTAATATTGGTAGAGTTCCAGACTTTGATAAAAAGATTTCTACATCAAGAAGTAGAAAAATATCATTTAGTGTTATATTGCAAAACTTAGATCAATTAGAAGCTGTTTATGAAAAATCATATGAAACAATAATTGGTAACTGTGATACACACGTATTTTTAGGAAGTAACTCACAAAAAACAGTAGAATATTTCTCAAAGGCATTAGGAGAAAAAACAATATCAAAAGATCAGTTATCTAAGAGTAGAGATAAACATAACTTCTGGACACAAGGATACAACCAATCAGAACAAATAATGGCCAGAGCCTTGATGACACCGGATGAATTAAGAAGAATGGATAATGATTTGTGTATTATATTTGAAAAAGGTTTAAAACCAATTAAAACAAGAAAATTCTATTACTTTGAGAAACCAAGAGTAATAAAAGACTTACAAAGTTATACAATAAATCATAATGAATTCCAAGGAATAGAAAGAGGAGAATGGAGAAAATACAATCCATATAATCCATATGTTCCAGAAAAAGATAAAGAAAAAAATAAAGTAGAAAACTTAAAAGTTGATTCTTTAGATGATTTGTTTGAAGATGAGGAAAAAGAACCAGTAAAAACAGCGGTAAGTGCTAATAATGAGAAAAAAGAAAGTGATATACCACCAGTTTTACCCAATATGGAAGAAAAAGAGGAACCAAAACAAATATCAAAAGAAGAACAAGAAGAAATAGATTTACAAAAAGAATTGGAAGCAAAATTTGATGAGTTATTTGGACCAATAGAAGATGAGGATTAATAAAAATAAAAATGATTAGAAATTTTTCTAATCATTTTTTTATGAAAAAACAAGAACAAATATTTGCTTAATGCTTGACTTTTTGATATTAACCTTATATAATCAAAAAAGAAAATGAGAATAAGCAGAGAGTGGAGAAAAATATGAAATTTATACATATAGCAGATATGCATTTTGATAAACCATTTACAATTTTAGAAAAAAATGGTTTAACAGAAAAAAGAAGATTAGAGCAAAGAAATGCTTTTAATAAAATGATAAATTATATAAAAGAAAATAGAATACTTATTTATAGCAGGAGACTTGTATGAGCATGAATATATAAGAAAAAGTACAATTGAGTATATAAATAATTGCTTCAAAAAAATAGAAAACACTAAAATATTTATTACTCCAGGAAATCATGATCCATATATAAATAATTCATATTATAAACAATATGTATGGAATAGTAATGTAAAAATCTTTTTTGATTTAAAAGAGGTTAAAGAAGAAAATATAAATATTTATGGATATGGAGTGAAAATGTAAAAATATTCACATCAAAAATAGAAAAAATAGAATGTGAAGATTGCAATATTTATGGATATGGATTTACGAATTTTTCTTCTGAAGAAGTAAAATTGCCAGACAATCTAGATAATAATAAGATAAATATATTATTAATGCATGCAGACTTAAATGGAAGTACAAAGAGCAGTGGAAATTATAATCCAATTTTAGAAACAACGTTTAAAAACAGTAAATTTGATTATGTTGCATTGGGGCATATTCATAAAAGAAATATAGAAAATTTAAAAATGATATATCCAGGCTCAATGATATCAGGGGGATTCGATGAACTTGAAAAACATGGTATGATAGAAGGCAATATAGATGAAGAAACTAAAGAAGTGAGAATAAAATTTATACCATTAGATGATGCAGAATTCAAAAAAGAAGATATAGATATATCAGATCTGAATTCAGAAGAAGAATTAATAGAAAAAATAAATGATACTCAAAAAGAAGAAAATGTATATTATGAATATATTTTTGTTGGAGAAAAAAGTTTTGAAATTGATTCAAATAAAATTATAAAGCAAATAAATAATAAACATGTAATAAAACTTAAAGATGCAAGTAAACTGCATATTAACTTAGAAGAAATAGCTAAAGAAAATAACTTAAGAGGTATTTATGTGAAAGAGCTATTGAATCAAATAAATGCAGATGAATCAAACAAAGAAGAAATATATAGAATAATAGAAATTGGTTTAAATGCAATGTAAAAGAGGAAATGATATGGAAATTAGAAAACTAAAAATAAATGGTTTTGGAAAATTAAAAGATAAAGATATTGAATTAAAAGAAGGAATCAATATCATATATGGAAAAAATGAAGCGGGAAAATCAACATTACTAAAATTTATAACAGGAATGTTTTATGGCGTTAGTAAAAATAAAAATGGTGGAAATATACCAGAAATAGATAAAGTAGAGCCATGGGATAATGAAGAATTTTCTGGAAAAATAAATTATGTTTTAGATAACAAAAATGAATATGAAGTTTATAGAGAATTTAAAAAGAAAAATCCGAAGATTTTTAATTCTAACTTAGAGGATATAAGCAAAGATTTTAATATAGATAAAACAAAAGGAAACCAATTTTTTTACGACCAAACAGGTTTAGATGAATCAACATTTATTACATCAGTAATAACAAAACAAGGTGAAGTTAAATTAGATGATAAGAGTCAAAACAATATAATTCAAAAAATATCAAATATATTAGGAACAGGAGAAGATACTAATTCGTATTCAAAAATAATATCAAAATTAAAGAAAAAACTAAATGATGAAGTTGGCACAAGTAATACAAAAGAAAAGCCAATTAATACAGTAGAGAAAAGGATAAATGAACTTTCAATTGAAAAAGAAAAATTAGAAGCTTATCAAAGCGAACAATTTGAAATTGAAGAAGAAATAAGGAAGATAAAATTAGATATAGTAGATAATAAAGAACGACTAGAAACTCTAAAAACAGCAAATATTAAACTCGAAACAATTAAATCAGAAGAAGGCAAAATAAATGTACTAAAAAAACTTAATGAAGATACAAAATTGGAAATTGAACAATTAAAGAATGAAAGCAAAGAAAAAATAAATTCATTAAAAACAAATAAAATAACATTGAGAGATAAAATCATTATATCTATATTAATTATAATAAGTGCAATAATGTTTATTTTTTTAAGAAATAAATATATTGCAATATTACCAACCTTAATTAGTATT
>CAJKDR010000038.1 GCA_905198755.1 uncultured Clostridiaceae bacterium | reverse complement strand
CTCCTATAGTTATAATTTCTTTTTCTCCTGTTTTTACATTTTCTAGTTCTACTTTTCCATTTTCCACTTTATCACCAAGTATTGCCATATATGGTGTTCCTAAAACTTTACAATCTTTTATTTTTGCTCCTATAGAATCTATTTTTCTATCGTCTAATATTGATTCTATATTGTTTTCTGATAATTTTTTATATAATTCTTCTGATTCTTTTACCTTTTCCTCATTATCCATTTTAGGAATTATTTGTAATTTATATGGTGCTACACTTTCTGGTAATACAAATCCTTGAACTTTGCCATTATCATTTTTTAATACTGATTCTTCATAAATTGTTGCAACTGTTCTACTTACACCTATCCCATAGCATCCCATATAATATAAAGATTGTTTTCCTTCTCTATCTATATATGTTCCATTCATTGTTTCTGAATATTTTGTTCCTAATTGGAATATATGTCCTAATTCTATTGCTTTTCTTTTTTCTAATTTAGATATATCTGTAATGTTATATTCTTCTCTTAAATATTCTTCGTAATTTTCTCTTTCTAATATTTCTGTATTTAAGGCTGTTTTTGTCTTCTCGTCATAAAGTATTGTATCTTCACCTATTGGTGATAAAAGCATAAATTCTTCTGATTTTTTTCCTCCCATTGCTCCATTGTCTGCTACAACAGGAAGAACTTCTAATCCTAGCTCATTAAATATTTCCAAGTATGCTTCTCTTATGTTATCATATGTTTTTGCTAAGTCTTCTTCAGAGCTATTAAAACTATATGCATCCATCATTGGGAATGTTTTTCCTCTTAATAAGTATCCTCTTGCTCTTATTTCATTTCTGTATTTTTCACCTATTTGGTAAAAAGTAACTGGTAAGTTTTTATAAGATTTTAATTTTTCTCTTGCAAATTCTACCATTGCTTCTTCTGCAGTTGGTGCTAAACAGAATCCACCTTTATCTGTTTGTATTGTAAACATTGTTCCATCATCTACATAATGAGAATATCTTCCTGAATCTTTCCATAGCTTTTCTGGTTGTAACGTTGGTAACAATACTTCTATACATCCATGATTATTTAATTTTTCTACTATTATTTTTTCTACATTTCTTCTTACTAAAAGTGGAATATTATTATATGCATATAATCCTGTTCCATATTGTACTAATTGTCCTGTTTGTAGCAATATATCCTGTACTGGATACATCTCATCTAAATTATTTAATTTTATATTCCCTATACCTGTTTGTGATAATTTCATCTTTTTTCCTCCAATTATTATTCTTGTTTATTATTTTCTGTATTTTCTAAATTCTCTTCTTCCCTTTCGGGCAATGGGGCCTCTTGTTGCTCTTCAACCTTTTCTTCTACTAAATCATCTATTACAATTTGTTGATTTTCGTCTAATTTATATCTTGGAAGTTCTGGTAAATCATCTAATGATGTATAACCAAACATTCTTAAAAATTCCTTTGTTGTTTTATATGTTGTAGGTCTTCCCGGTGCATCTAGTCTTCCTGCATCTTCTATTAAGTTGTGGTCTAATAATTTGTATATTGTTCCATCTGAGTTAACCCCTCTTATTGTTTCTATCTCTGCTCTTGTAATCTTTGGATTGTATGCTATTATTGCTAAAGTTTCTAATGCTGCTTGTGAAAGATTTGGTTTGTTTCTTTTATCTATTATTTGATATATATAATCATATATTTCTTTTTTAGAACAAAGCTGATAATTACCATTTTCTACTTTTATTATTTCTATTCCTCTTCCTTGTTCTTCAAATTCTATTTTCATATTTTCAATAATTTCTTCTACATTTTCTGGTGTTAGCTCTAACACACTAGATAATTCTTTTACAGAAACTTCTCTTCCTACTGCAAACATTATTCCTTCAATTATTTGTTTTATTTTTTCTATTTCCACTATTCTTACCTCGCAAAATAATATATACTATTTTATATTATTTCTTTAAAATAGTCAATCTTAAAGCTTTTCTTTTACATTATTTGTTTAAAAAAGTTGAATTTTTTTTATTGATATGCTATTATTTAAATGTAAATGAATAAAATGAGGTGAAAGTTATGGAAGATACACCAAAAAAAATAGAAGTTGTAAATGGAAATGGTAGAGATTTAGAAATCTCTGAAGTTGCTTCACATCTAAATATTGCAAAACCTAAAATTAAAGATGACGAAGAAAAAAAACAAGAAATAGTAATACCTAAAGAGAAGAAGAAAACAGAACATAAGAACTAATTTTATCAGCGGACAAATATGTCCGCTTTATATAATTTATCAAAAATATTGTAAAACGGTTGACAAAAATAATAAATACAGTTATAATATTAATTGCTTGTTTATGGCGAGGTAGCTCAGCTGGCTAGAGCGTTCGGTTCATACCCGAAAGGTCGAGGGTTCGATCCCCCCTCTCGCTACCAAAAGAACAGAGATAAATTCTCTGTTCTTTTTTTATAAAATTACAAATTGTAACAAAATATTACAAAATTGAATATTATATAATATAACAATAGTAAATGGAGGTGACTTTTATGGAACCACAAGATTGTTATTATGATAAAAAACCTGCTAAAAAAAGAAATTGCTTTGGTATTATTGCAACTATATTATTAGCATCTTTAGCTGTAGTAATTGGTTTAATTATAGGCGCGAATATTGCTGAAAGTGTTATTGCAGCATTATCATCAGTAATCGTTTTAGCCGTAGTATTGGGGCTACTTTTAATACTAACAATTGTATTTAAAATTTGTAAAAAAGATAAAAAATGTTGCTAATGATATTTTTTATAAAAAAACGGAGTACAATCCGTGTGGGCGGACAGAGTCGTCCGCTTCTATATATAATGATTTGTTACGATTTCATATTATATAAAAAAGAAACAAAATAAAATTCTGTTTCTTTTTGCTTTAAAATTTATCTTTCTATACCTTTTTCATTTTCATTTTTTTCTACTTTTATTCCTCTTTGTAATTGTTCTCTCATCTTATCTAATGTGTCTTTTCTTAACCCATTTGAGAAACCACCATTTTTCGATGTTTTGTTACCTTCTGATACTACTGCTGTTTCTATCTCTTTTACTAATTTATTTGCATCACTTTGCGCCTTTAATAAAGCTGGATCAGATATTTCAAAATTTTCATAAGAATCATCTATTTCTGTTCCAAATAAAGTATTTATGAAATTTTTAAATGTTATTTTTCCTTTTATTTGTTCCATAATTTCAACTTAAATAAAGTTGTTTTTCACCTCTCTATTTTATTAATATAAAACTTACATTAACATTATACCATACATTTACAAATAATGCAAATTTTTGATTCTATTTATTAATTCATATAGTCTTTCAATTTCTTACTTCTACTAGGATGTCTTAATTTTCTTAATGCTTTTGCTTCTATTTGTCTTATTCTTTCACGTGTTACATCAAATTCTTTTCCGACTTCTTCTAGTGTTCTAGCTTTTCCGTCTTCTAATCCAAATCTTAGTTTTAATACCTTTGCTTCTCTTGGTGTTAATGTTCCCATAACTTCTTCTAATTGTTCCTTAAGCATTGTATATGCTGCTGCATCTTGTGGTGCTGGAGAATCATCATCTTGTATAAAGTCTCCTAGATGACTATCATCTTCTTCTCCTATTGGTGTTTCCAATGATACTGGATCTTGTGCTATTTTTTGAATTTCCATTACTTTTTCTACTGGCATTTCTAGTTCTTCTGCTATTTCTTCTGGACTTGGCTCTCTTCCTAATCTTTGTAATAATAATCTTGATGTACGTATTAATTTATTTATAGTTTCCACCATATGAACTGGTATTCTTATTGTCCTTGCTTGGTCTGCTATTGCTCTTGTTATTGCTTGTCTTATCCACCATGTTGCATAAGTACTAAATTTGTATCCTTTTTTGTAGTCAAATTTCTCAACAGCTTTTATTAACCCCATATTTCCTTCTTGTATTAAATCTAAGAATAGCATACCTCTACCAACATATTTTTTTGCTATACTTACAACTAGTCTTAAGTTTGATTCTGATAATTTCTTTTTAGCTTCTTCATCGCCTTCTAGAACTTTTTGTGCTAAGTCTAATTCTTCCTCATAAGTAAGAAGTGGGATTTTTCCTATTTCTCTTAAATACATTCTAACTGGATCGTCTACATTTATTCCATCTAATGATGCAAAACTATTATCATCTACTTTTATATCTTCTACTTCTTTTAAATCTTCTAAGTCTGGCTCTTCTTCTTCGAATTCATCTGCTAATATATCTACACCTATTTCTTCAAATTTATCAAATACTTTATCTATTTGTTCTGGATTAATATTATCTAATTTAGTAGCAAGTTCTGCATATGTCATTTTTCCATCTTTTGCTTTTTCTACTATATCTTTTACTTCATCTTTTATTTGTTCTTCTGTTTTTGTCTCTACCTTAGCTTCTTTTTTTGTTGCTTTTTTTGCTTTATTATCTTCTTTAATTTTTTCCTTCATTTCTTCCAATATTTCTTCTTTTTTCTTTCTTCCCATTAGATTTAACCTCCTACTTCATTTTAGCTAGTTTTATAATAAGTTCACTAAGCTTATTTTCTAAACTTGCTACTTCCTCTTGGGTTAAGTTTTTGCTATCTTCAAGCTTGTTTATAATCTCGTTTTTCTCATTTACGAGTTTATTTTTTTCATATATCTTTATTATATCCATTATTGCTTTATTATTGTCTGTAATATCATAGTCATCTGACATTATTTTAGTGATTTGATTTAGTATTTCTTCATCGCTTATACTATCTAAGATACTACTAATATTACTATTTCCTTTTTCAAATTCATCATACAATATCTTAGCAATTTTTTTGTTTGTTTCATATTTAAAATCTTCAACTGATATAACGTTTTTCAAACTATCATATGCATGCAGTTCTTCATTTAGTAATAAAGATATTGTCATGTTTTCTCTTCTTATTAAAGCTTCATTTGTTTCTGTATTAGTTTCTTTTTTAGGTTTTATATGTGTTATGTTTCTTTCTAGAACTTGACTTCCTTTTGAGTTTGCATATTGCAATTTGTTTGTTTGTGCATATATAGCTTCTTTTGAGACATCATAATCTTTAGAAATTCTTTCTATGTATATTTCTTTTTCTATATTGTTATCAACTTTTGATAAAATTTTTGAAACTTCGTTTAAGAATTTTATTTTATCACTCGCTGTATTTATATTTAACGATTTCTTTAGCATTTTTACTTTAAATTCTACTAATGATATTGAGTTATCTACACATCTATTAAATCTTCCTGTTCCATTTTTTATAACATATTCATCTGGATCTTTTACCTCAGGATCATCTAATTGCAATACTCTAACATCATATCCAAGATTTTGTAGTATTTCTAATCCTCTCATTGTTGCAGCTTGTCCTGCTCCATCTGCATCATATCCTATTATTATTTGACTTGCATATTTTCCAAGTAATCTTCCTTGGTGTTCTGTCAATGCTGTTCCTAATGATGCTACAACATTATTTATCCCTCTTTGATATAAGGATATTGCATCCATATATCCTTCTACTATGATTATTTTTTCCATTGGGTTTTTCTTAGCAACATTAAGTCCAAATAAGTTTCTTCCCTTACTATAAACTATGTTTTCTGGTGAATTTATGTATTTAGGTTTAGAATCGTCTAATACTCTTCCTCCAAAAGCTATAACTCTATCTCTTACATCTTTTATTGGAATCATAAATCTCTTTCTAAATCTATCTATAAATTGTCCATTGTTGTTTTTTAAAATCATACTAGATGCTAACATTTCTTCTTCTGTGAATCCATGTTTTACAAGTTCTCTATATAGCTCATCAAATTTTCCTGCATATCCTATGCTAAAAGTTTTTAATGTTTTATTATCCAATCTTCTCTTTTTTACATAGTCCTGTGCTGGTTTCGATGTTGGTTTATATAAATTTTCATGATAGAATTCTGCTGCAATTTTATTTATTTCATAGACTTTTGCTTTTAATTGTTGTTTCTTTGCATCTTCTCCATTATCTAAGGTTGGTAGTGCTATATTTGCTCTATCCGCAAGCATTTTTACACTTTCTACAAAATTTATATTTTCAATTTTGCTTAAAAAGTGAAACACATTTCCGCCTACACCGCACCCAAAGCAATGAAATATTTGCTTATCTGGAGAAACAGAAAAAGAAGGCGATTTTTCTTTATGAAATGGACATAGTCCAAAAAAGTTTCTACCGCTTCTTTTTAATACTACATATTGTGAGATTATATCTACTATATCGTTACTATTTCTTATTTCATCTAACAATTCATCACTATATCGTATCATTTTATAAACCTTTCTTTTATATATTACTATTCGACAGATATTTTTCAAATCCTTCTTTATGTTTACCAAATATTTATTCTACTATCAACTATCTTTTATTGTCTTTTCAACATTAATAAAATCCCTAGTTATCTAGGGATTTTAATTATTAATCTTCTGTTTCTTCAAATGGAATAAATTTATTTACTACACTTGATAAAGGTGATATACTATCTACATTTTCTACTTTGAATTCTTTGAATGATTGATTTATTTTGTTATCAACTATTCCTTCCATTTCTTCATATGAAGAATGTTCTGCTAATACTAATTCACTAACTAATATTTGCTTAGCATTTATTAGCATCTTCTTTTCTCCTGTAGATAATCCTTTTTCTTTTTGTTTAAAGCTTAAGTTTCTTACTACATCTGCCACTTCATATATGTCTCCACTTTTCATTTTGTCCATGTTGTCTCTATATCTTTTATTCCAATTCATTGACATTTCTGTTTGGTCTTCTTCTAATATTTCAAATACCTTATCTGCAGAAGTTTTATCTATAACATTTCTAACACCAATTTGTTCTGCTTTGCTTGTTGGTACCATTACTTTAACTTCTCCTGGCATTTTTAAAATATAATAAGATTGTTTTTCTCCTAAAATATCTTTTTCTTCTATTGCATCTATTGTTCCTGCTCCGTGCATTGGGTATACTATATAATCTCCTACATTAAACATGTAAATCATTCCTTTCAAAGACATAGTTTAGGACGTAAAAAAATAAGATTCAGTTGTGAAAAATATTTGATTGCTTTCTTTTGAATCATTATCGTTTTTATTTTCTAACTGTATTAATTATACTACATTTTTTGGTAAAAGTCAAAAGATTTGGAAGAAATATTTTATTTATTTTCTGCTTCTATATTTAGTAATCTATTATACTTACATACTCTGTCTGTTCTGCATGGTGCTCCTGATTTTATATACTTGCATCCTAGTGCTACTGCTAAATCTGCTATAGTTGTATCCTCTGTTTCTCCTGAACGATGAGAAATAATTGTTGTATAATTATTTCTTTTAGCTAAATTAATTGCTTCTATTGTTTCTGATAATGTCCCTATCTGATTCGGTTTTATCAATATACTATTTGCTATTTTTTTCATTATTCCTTTCTGAAGTCTTTTAGGATTTGTAACAAACAAATCGTCACCTACTAATAAAATTTTATCTGATAGTTTACTTGTTAACTTTTCCCAGCCATACCAGTCTTCTTCTGCTAATCCATCTTCTATTGATATTATTGGATATTTATCTACTAACTCTGCATAATATTCTACCATCTCATCACTAGTTTTTATTTCTCCTGTTTTCCAGAATAAGTATGAACCTTCTTTTTCTATTTTCTCTGCTTCTTCATACATTTCTGTTGCTGCAATATCTAACGCTATTCCAACTTCTTGTCCTGGTGTATATCCTGCATTCTTTATTGCCTCTACCAGTAATTCTAATGCCTCTTCATCATTCGATAAATTTGGTGCAAATCCTCCTTCATCTCCTACAGCTGTTACTAAATTTCTATTTTTCAATATGTTTTTTAATTCATGATATATTTCTGATGCTGTTCTCATTTTATCTTTAAAACTTTTTCCACTTTTAGGAACTATCATAAATTCTTGGATATTCACTGTATTATCTGAATGTTTTCCTCCATTTAATATGTTCATCATTGGTATAGGCATTGTATTTGAGCTAATTCCACCTATATACCTATAAAATGGTAATTGTAGAGATTTTGCAGCTGCCTTAGCAACAGATACAGAAACTCCCAACATTGCATTTGCTCCAAGTTTTGCTTTATTGTCTGTTCCATCTAACTTTATTAATAAATCATCTATTATCTTTTGATTATATGGGCTCTTTCCAATCAACTCATTTTTTATAATTTCATTAACATTATTAACTGCTGTTTTTACACCTTTTCCATTATATCTTTCTTTATCATTATCTCTTAGTTCCACTGCTTCAAAACTTCCTGTAGAAGCTCCAGATGGAACAATACATCTTCCATAACTTCCATCATTTAAGTAAGTAGTAACTTGCACTGTTGGATTACCTCTAGAATCTAAAACCTCCAAAGCTTTTATGTCTTCAATTTTTATACAATCTTCCATAATATACCTCCTAGATACATTATTAACAGAAAACTATATTTTTATAAGCATAAAGCAAAAATAAACCCATCGGGTTTATTTTTGTATGGTTCTTAATTATTTTCTTTTTGTAAATAATAAATATTAATGGCTGGGGTACTGTGATTCGAACACAGGAATGTCGGAGTCAGAGTCCGATGCCTTACCGCTTGGCGATACCCCAATGTGTTTATTATAATATCATATTTTCTAAAAAAATACTAGTACTTTTTATAAAAAAGAGGAGCTATAATAGCTCCTCCAACCAGATGGAATATTAGTGGAATATATTTAGAATTACCACATATGGTAAAACCAAAGCTATGCCCATACATAGCGTTCCTGCTAATATTCTTATTATCCCTTTAGCTTCAAAGCCTATAAACCTTGCAAACAATGTTGCCGAAAAGATTAAATAAGCCATCATGCATGCCCAAGGGACTATACCTGTATTTCCTACAATTGCACATACAATTACAACCCAAAAGGTTATAAGCACGGCTGCAAGTGACACAAGTGTTCCTCCATCTGCTAGATTAGTTTTGTTGATTTTTTTCATAATGTTTAGGCCTCCTAATTTTTACTAATCTTATAAATATATTATATCATATTCTTATATTTTTCTCAAATTAGAAGTTTATTCTGTTTATAATATCTAAATATTTCTTTTTATTCTTTATGTTTTCATTTATTATTTCATTAAATTTAGCACAATGTGTTTTATATTTTAAGTGTGCAAATTCATGTATTAATATATATTCTATTGTTTGTTTATCATATTTCACTATATCTGGGTTTATTATTATATTTTGTTCTTCTATTATACATTCTGCCATTTTATTTGGTAATCTTTTTATTTCGTAATTCTCTGGTGCAAATCCTAGTTGTTTTCTTATTTTCTCCATTATTATTTCTATTTCTTTGTTTGCAACAACAT
>CAJKDR010000037.1 GCA_905198755.1 uncultured Clostridiaceae bacterium | reverse complement strand
TATATTTATAAATAGGTATAAGCAAACAGATTATACAAATCAAGGAATACAAATATACTTTAAAAATTTAAATACTCAAGAATTATGGTCTAATTATATATTAAAAGATGAATATAATAATGAAAATTATAAAATAGAATTTTCACCAGATATGAATAAAATCGTAAAAAAAGTAGGAAATATAGAAACTCAAATAAAAAATATCATAGCGCCAAATGCGGATGTTGAAATTAGAAACATAAAAATTAAAAATCTTGGAAATAAAGAAACTATAATAGAAGTATCTAGTATCTTTGAACCAATATTATCAACTCAAAACCAAGATATAGCACACAAAGCATTTAATAATTTATTTTTGAAATATGAAAAGATAGAAGATACATTATTAATAAAAAGAAATAAAAGAGGAAATACAGATGAAATTAATATGGCTGTTGGTTTATTCACAAAACAAAATGAAGTTGGAGAACTTGAATTTGAAATAGATAAAGAAAAATTATATGGTAGATTAAATGAAGGAATACCAAATAAGATAAAAGAATCAAAGAGGTTTAGTAATGAAATAGGATTAGTTACAAATCCTATAGTAGCATTAAAGAGAAAAATAAAAATAATGCCAGGAGATAATGTAGAATTAAATTTAATAATAAGCATAAATGAAGATAAGATAAAAACAATTCACAAGTTAAACAAATACAAAAATTTTGAAAATACTAAAAAAGCATTCGAAATATCAAAAATAAGGACAGAAGAAGAAGCGAGATATTTAAGAATTAGTGGAAAAGATATAGTAGTATATCAAAAGATATTATCTTATGTATTAGGGTTTAATCAATTGAAAAAAGAATATTTAAAGGATATTCAAATAAAAGAATATCCACAAAGAGATTTGTGGAAACATGGAATATCAGGAGACATTCCAATAATATTAATAAAAGTACAAGGAGAAAATGATGTTTATGTAATAAAAGAAATATTAAAAGCGTATGAATACTATCTAAGCAAAAATATTACAGTTGATTTAGTAATATTAGATGAAGAAACAAATATATGTGAGAAATATATAAAAGAAGAAATAGAAAAACAAATTTATGACTTAGGATTGAGTTACCTTATAGGAAATAGAATATTTATAATTGATTCCAAAACGGTAAAAGATGTGAATATATTTGATTTCAAGGCAAATGTAATATTAGATGGAAAGCTAGGAAGTTTAGAAAATATAATTTCAGATATAGAGGAAAAATGTAATACTAGAAGCGAAAAGAATAGAAGAGTCGAAATATTAAAAAAAGAAACACAATTTTATAATTATAATTTGGAAAGTATGGATTTAAAATATAAAAATTCTTATGGAGGTTTCTCTAGTGATGGAAAAAATTACACTATATTAGTAAATAAAAATATTCCATCAACATGGACTAATGTACTAACAAATGGAAAAATTGGAACAATAGTAACACAAAATTTGGGAGGATATACGTGGAGCAAAAATAGCAGGCTTAATAGAATAACAAGATGGTCAAATGATGAATTACTAGATATGCCGTCAGAATCAATATTTATAAGAGATTATAGTAAAAACAAGTATTGGAGAATTGGAGATGAAAAATTACTTGCAACTTTTGGGTTTGGATATTCCGACTATGAACAACAAACAAATGAAATACAAGGAAGACTGCAAGTATATATCCCCGAAAAAGATAATCTAAAAATTAATATATTAAAATTAAAAAATACAACAACAGAAGACAAAGAACTAAGTATTATTTATAAAATTGATGATGTATTAGGAGAAGATGAATTAAAAACAAATGGACAAATAGATTTAAGATTTAATAAAGAAAAGGATCTAATAGTAATGAGAAACTTAAATACTCAAGATATAAATGAAATTGTATATATCTATAGTAGTGAAAAAATAGAATCATACACAGGAAATAATGATAGCATTCAGATAAATAAAAAAGAAAAGTTAAATAAAGAAAATTCATTGTGGAATAATACATGTGCAGCAATAGAAATAAAAGTGAATCTGAAAGGATTAGAAGAAAAAGAAATATCGTTAATATTGGGAACATCAGAAGATGAAAATAATATAAATTTAGACTATAAAGAAATTAACAAATGTAAAGAAGAATTAATCAAAACGAAAGAAAGTTGGAATAGATTATTAAGTAAAATAAGGGTAAAAACACCAATAGAATCAATAGATATAATGCTTAATGGATGGACAATGTATCAAACAATAGCATCTAGAATATTAGCAAGAAGTGGATTTCAGCAATCAGGAGGAGCCTATGGATTTAGAGACCAACTACAAGATTGCATAGGGGTAGAGTATTTAGATACAGAAATTACTAAAAATCAAATATTAAAACATGCAAAACATCAATTTGTAGAAGGCGATGTGGAACATTGGTGGCATGAGGAAACAAAAAGAGGAATAAGGACAAAATTCTCAGATGACAGACTATGGCTAGTTTATTTAGTATGTGATTATATAGAATTCACAAATGATAATTCGATTCTAGATGAGAAAATATCATATGTAAAAGGAAGAATCCTAAAAGAAGATGAAGATGAAAATTATGATATACATGAAGAAACAGAACTAGAAGAAAGTTTATATTCACATTGTATCAGAGCAATCAATGTTAGCTTGAAATTTGGAAAAAACGGATTGCCTTTAATAGGAAGCGGAGACTGGAATGACAGTTTAAGTACAGTAGGAAACAAAGGAAAAGGAGAAAGTATATGGTTGGGATTTTTCTTGTATGATGTGCTAAAAAAATTTATTAAAATAGTAAAACAAAAAGAAGATTTAGATTTAGTAAAAGCATATGAAAACATAATGGAAAGATTACAAAAAGCTTTAAATACAAAAGGATGGGACGGACAATGGTATAAAAGAGCATTTATGGATGATGGACATATGCTAGGAAGTGCGAAAAATAAAGAATGTAGAATAGATAGTATAGCACAGAGTTGGAGTATAATATCAGGAGCAGGAGAAGAAGATAAAAAATATAAAGCATTAGAAAATTTAGAAAAATATCTAATTGATGACAAAACAGGAATAATAAAACTATTAGCTCCGCCATTCGAAAAAACAGAATTGGAGCCAGGATATATAAAATCATATTTACCAGGTGTAAGAGAAAATGGAGGACAATATACACATGCAGCAGTATGGGCAATAATAGCATTTGCAAAATTAAATTTGCAAGATAAGGCAGTAAAATATTTTACAATGATAAATCCAATAGAACATTCAAAAACAAAAGAAAAACAAGAAATATATAAGATAGAACCATATGTTATACCAGCAGACATATATGGAAGTAAGAATTTATTACGGACGAGGCGGTTGGAGTTGGTATACAGGTTCATCTAGTTGGTATTATAGATGTGGAATAGAAAATTTACTAGGATTAAAAAAAGAAAAAAATACAATAACAATAAAACCATGCGTACCAGAAGAGTGGAAAGAATATTTTATAAGATATGAATATGAAAGTAGTGTGTATAACATTAAAATAAAAAATATCAAAAAAACAAATAAAGTTCAAGAATTATATATAAATGGAATGAAACAAGAAAATAAAGAAATTCAATTAATAGATAATAATAAAATCTATGATGTAGAGATATTCCTATAAAATATTATAAAAATATTACAAATATTACAAAAATTTTACAAAAAAACTTGTACAAAAACTTGTAATATGATATATTCATAATATAAAAAATCATGAAGGGATGTATCTTTTATGGAAGAAAACGAACTAAATGTAGATAAAAAAACAATATTAATAGTAGATGACGAAAAACCAATAGTAGACATATTGGTATATAACTTACAAAAAGAAGGGTATAACACACTAGAAGCGAATGATGGTGTAACAGCAGTAGAAATAGCACTAGATAAAAAACCAGATTTAATACTTCTAGATATAATGTTACCTAAGATGGATGGTTTAACAGTATGTAAAAAAATAAGAACAACATTAAATGTTCCTATATTAATGTTAACTGCAAAAGATGAAGAAATAGATAAAATAATAGGACTAGAATTAGGAGCAGATGATTATGTTACAAAGCCATTTAGCGTAAGAGAATTAATGGCAAGAATCAAAGCAAATTTAAGAAAAGTAGAAGTTAAATCAGCATTAGTCAATGGAGAAAAAGAAGTTAAAGAAACACAAAAAATAAAAATAGGAGATTTAACTATAGACTTAGATAAGTTTGAAGTGAAAGTTAAAGATGAAGTTATAGATTTAACACTAAGAGAATTTGAAGTATTAAAATATCTAGCAAATCAACCAGGACAAGTAGTAACAAGAGAAGTGTTACTAGAAAAAGTCTGGGGATATGAATATTATGGCGATATAAGAACTGTAGATGTAACAGTAAGAAGAATACGTGAAAAAATAGAAAAAGATACATCAGCTCCAAAAATATTAATAACCAAAAGAGGAGTAGGATATTATATAGCAAGTAAATAATAACAAAACATGTGTCCGTGGAAAGAAATAATATTCTTTAAACGGACATTTTGTTTATATAATAGGAAAGTTATGCAATTTTTCTATTATACAAAATTACATTGCACAGAAAATTTATGAAATAAATTTTTTTCACACGGACAAATTTACTAAAAAATCTTTAATTTTTTCAGATTTGTTCTATGAAACAATATTATACAAGTAGGAGATAAAAGAATGCTAAAAAATACACATATAAAAACGATAATGACATTTTTAATAATAGGAATAACAATAATAACAACACTTTGTATATATCAAATGGAGGTTCTAAAACAATTAAATATTGAATGTACATCTGAAATACTAAATCAGAAAATTGCAGATACTACCCAATTAACAGTAGTATTAGATAGTGCATATTCTTTGTTATGCTTAGTTATAGCCTTTGTAACATCAAAATTAGTTGATAAACCAATAACTAAATTATTAAAAGATGCAAATAAAGTAATATCTACAAATAAAAAAGAAAAGAAAAACAAGAATACAGATGAAATAGTAGATACATTTAACATAATGACAGATGAATTAAAAGAAAATTTAAATGAAATGACAAGACAAAAAAAGCAAATTGAAACAATAATATTACACATGACAGACGGAATAGTGGCTTTTGATATGGAAGGGAAACTAATACTAATAAATCCGGCAGCTACTAGATTACTACAATTGCTACCAACAGATACAACATTTAGAAAAATATTTAATGATAAATTACATATTGATATAAATATGGAAAAAATAATATATTTAGAAAATTGGACATCAAGTGAGCAAAAAGTAAATGTTGCAGATAAAGTAATAAATTTATTTTTTGCACAATTTAAAGATGAAAACGATAGACCATCTGGAATAATGGTAATGATACAAGACATAACAGAACATGTAAAATTAGATAATATGAGAAAAGAGTTTGTAGCAGATGTGTCACACGAATTAAAAACACCAATAACATCAATAATGGGATATTCAGATACATTATTAGAAGGTGAATATGATAAAGAAACACAAGAAAGATTCTTAAAAGTAATTGCAACAGAATCAAGAAGAATGGCAAAACTAGTAACAGACTTATTAACATTATCAAGATTTGACAACAATCAAATCTTACAAGAAAAAACGAAATTTGATTTAGGGGAATTAGTAAAACAATGTCAAAACAACTTAGAAATACAAATATCACAAAAAAAACATAAAGTTGAATGCTTTGTTACAGCCGATGTTCCGCCTGTATATGCAGATAAAGAAGGGATAGAAAGAGTTGTAATAAATATATTAACAAATGCAATAAAATATACACCAGAAGGTGGAAAAATAAAAATATATGTAGGTTTTGTTTATAATGATGCATATATAAAGGTTATAGATAATGGACTAGGAATACCAGAGGATGACCTAAAAAGAATATTTGAAAGATTTTATAGAGTGGATAAAGCTAGAACAAGAAAAATGGGAGGAACTGGTTTAGGATTATCAATAGCGAAAGAAATATTAGATAGAAATAATGGAAATATAGATATAAAAAGTGAAGAAGGAAAAGGTACAGAAGTAGTTATAAGAATACCAACTAAAGGATAAAAGAACAGTTTACAAAATAAAAGTGAATATGTTATAATACTAAATGTAAAAAAATGAAAATATATAATACAATAAGGAAGGAATAATTGAATAATGAATCAAATATTATTCACACAAGATAAACGAAATAGTAATTCACAAGATACAAAGAAAATTGTATTGTTTTTCGCTGTATCACTAATAATATTTGGACTTATATTATTTGGACAAGGTGTATATGGCATAGTAAAAAAAGACAGTACACAAGTAAATAAAGATGATGAAACTACAACTATTAGTTTACAACAAAACAATTCTGGAGAAGTAATAATAAATGTAAATAGCCAAACAATAATTTCAGAATTAATATATTATTGGAATAGTGAAGCTTCACAAACAATATCAGGTAATGGAAATACTACAATGCAACAAATAATAACGATGCCAGCAGGACAAAATACATTAACAGTAAAAACGATTGATGTAAATGGAAAGCAAAAAACAGAAACACAAACATTTAAATTAGATGTAGATAAACCAAATATATCATTATCTGTAATAGGAAATAAGATTAAAATAGCTGTTGATTCAAAAGCAGATTTGGCATATGTAACATATAAATGGAATAATGAACAAGAAAAGAAAATGGATATGACAACATTTGAAGACAAAACAAAATTTGAAACAGAGATAGAAATACCAAAAGGAAAAAATACATTGATGATAACAGCAGTTGACATATATGAAAACAAATCAGAAAAATCACAAGAGATTAATGGAATATCAAAACCGGTTATAGAACCAACAATAAATGAACCATATATAACATTTACTGTGACATCAGAAGAAGATGATATAAAAACAATAGAATTTGTTTATAACGGTAAAAATTATAAAATAACAGAGGATGCAATCAAAAGATCACAAAATGCTAAAAAAGTTTCATACAAATTAACATTAGAAAAAGGAAAAAATACACTAATTGTAAAAGCAACAACACAAAACGGAGGAACAGCACAAGAGGGTTGGACATACGAAAAAAAATAAAAAACAAAAGATAGTGAGTGGGTGAAAAAATGTATCAAGATATATACATTATAGAAGATAGTGGAGATATATATAATAAACTAAAGAATATTTTTAAAGAAGAAAAAGACTATTTACTAAGAAAAATAGAAACTGAACAATTAGAAGATGCAATAAAAAATATTCCGGACTTAATAATCATAAATGAAGACGGAATTCAAGAAGATATCATCAATATATGTCAAAAAGTAAGAAGACATAATGATAACTCAATAACACCTATTATAGTAATAAGTTCAGATATAAGAAAAGAACATAGAATAGATATACTAAAAAATTCAGTAGAATACTTTATAAAAGCGCCAATGGATGAACAATATATATATTACACAGTAAAAAATATAATAAGACTTATGCAAACAAATAGAACTGTAAGCCCATTAACAGGATTACCTGGAAATGTTCAAATACAAGTGGAAATAAAGAAACGAATATTAAGAAAAAATGAATTTGCAGTATTATATTTGGATTTAGATAATTTTAAAGAATATAACGACATATATGGATTCTCTAAAGGTGATGAAGTAATAAAATATACAGCAAAAACAATACTAAAAATAATACATAAATATGAATTAGAAGATACATTTGTTGGGCATATTGGTGGAGATGACTTTATAGCATTAATACCAAGAGCAGATTATGATAAAATATCACAGGATATATTGGCAAATTTTGATGAAGGCATAAAAAAATATTTTACGGAAGATGACATAGAAAAGGGATATTTAGAAGTAGCAAATCGAAGAGGAATAATAGAGCAGTTTCCTTTAACATCATTATCAATAGGAGTAGTAGCAGTAGAACCTGGAGAATATAAAAATTCATTAGAAATAGGCGAAGTGGGAGCACAAGTAAAACATTTAGCAAAAACACAAGTGGGAAGTGCTTATGCAGTAAATCGAAGAAAAATAAAATAGAATTGAATAAAGTTCAATTCTATTTTATTTTTTATAAATTATTTTACAATAAATAATAAAATTGTTGGAAAAATAATAAAAAGTATAGAAAGTATTAAATCAGAAAAAGTACCAGTTATATAATATAAATTTGGATTTGCTGGGTTATAATTTATAGTTATATTTTGGCCAACAAAATAGTTATTTGAACTTGTAGAACTTTTTTTAACATATTTATTATCATTAACAGTATATTCAAATATAGGATATATTGATACTGATTTTCTTGGATAACTGAATCCTCTGTCGTAGTCTTGGTCGTAAGTAGTATCCACTTCTCGCGACAAATCAATAATTTTACCTGTTGTAGTAGCAGTGCAAAGAATTCTTTTTCTTATTGAAGTAAATAATATTATTATTCCAACAACTATAAATAAGATAAATATTAAATGTGTTATATTCATAAAAAAATCCCCCTATATATTTTTAAAGAAATTATAGTAATAAAATAAAAAAATGTCAATAACTATGTGAATTACTCTTGAATAGAAACATATAAATTAATAGAAGGAGGAACAGTTTTATGGTTATAATAAATAAAAAAAGAATACTATTCATAATAATGCTTATATTAATATCAACATTTACATATTCAATAAACACAAAAAAGGAAAATACAATATCAACATCAAGCCTACCAGTTAGCAATAAAGTGGTAATACTAGATGCAGGACATGGAAAACCAGATAATCGGAGCATCTGGTAGCACAGGAACAACAGAAGAAAGTATAAATCTAGCCATTACCCAAAAAGTTCAGAAATTATTAGAACAATCAGGAAGTATAGTTATATTAACTAGATCTGATGAAAATGGAATATATAATCAAGATAAAAATAGTTTAAGAACTAAAAAAGTAAGTGATATAAAAAATCGAGTAAAAATAGGAAATGAATCTAGTGCAGATATATTTGTATCTATACATTTAAATAAAATTGAACAATCACAGTACTATGGATGGCAAACATTTTTTAAACAAAATAATGAGCAAAGCAAAAAGCTAGCACAAAATATTCAACAATCGCTTAATGAAAGTATACAAAAAGAAAATAAAAGAGAATCATTAAAAATAAGTGGAAAATATATAATAGATCATGTTGAAATACCAATATCTATTGTGGAATGTGGCTTTTTATCCAATCCCGAAGAAGAAAAATTATTACAGCAAGATGAATATCAAAGTAGATTAGCATGGGGCATATATATAGGGATAATGAATTACTTTTATGAAAATTAGAAAATATTATGTAAAAAATAAGTAGCCTAAATTTGTGTTATAAATCTTTCTAAATATATTGAAAGATTTGCTATTTTATAGTAAAATAATATACATAATGTAATTA
>CAJKDR010000036.1 GCA_905198755.1 uncultured Clostridiaceae bacterium | reverse complement strand
TACATATAATTTCAATCCGATTCTTCCCATGCTCGGAAATTAGTACAGTTTAATCTCCTTTCTGCACAGTAACAAATCCGCACCCCCATAATTGATCAGCACAAAAAAGACGTTACAAATAGTCAATTCAGAGCGACAGACGGGACTCGAACCCGCGACCTCCACCTTGGCAAGGTGGCGTACTACCAACTGTACTACTATCGCACATCAAGTATGTTTTATTATTTTGTGTTCATCAGAACGATATTCAGTATAACGTATATATATGGTATTGTCAACTGCTTTTTTTAATTTCTTGAATTTTTCTTTCTTTTTATTACTATCTCTTATTTTTTTGTAAATTTTTTTTACTAGTACTAATATTGCATATATTATTGCTGATATTACAATTGTTTTTAATATTGCAAATGGAATATTGGTTTTTATTATTTTCCACGAATTTATTTTTTTATATCTTTCTCCTATTATTATAAATATTGCATATATTATTGAACATATTAGCAGATATCTATTATTTCTATTTAGTTTTATTTCTTTCATTTTTTCTCCATATTATTTTGTTTTTTTATATTGTAATATTGGTATTTATAATTGTCAATCATTTTGTTATACAATCACATATAAAAAAGATGACAATCCATTTTTGAATTGTCATCTTTTTTTGTTTATTCTATTTCATTGCTTCTTCTACTGCAACTGCAACTGCAACTGTTGCACCTACCATTGGGTTGTTACCCATTCCTATTAATCCCATCATTTCTACGTGTGCTGGTACTGAAGAACTTCCTGCAAATTGTGCATCTGAGTGCATTCTTCCCATAGTATCTGTCATTCCATATGATGCTGGTCCTGCTGCCATATTGTCTGGGTGTAATGTTCTACCTGTTCCTCCACCTGACGCAACTGAGAAATACTTTTTACCTGCTTCTATTCTTTCTTTTTTGTATGTTCCTGCTACTGGATGTTGGAATCTTGTTGGGTTTGTTGAGTTACCTGTTATAGAAACATCAACATCTTCTAACCACATTATTGCAACTCCTTCTCTAACATCATTTGCACCATAGCATCTTACTTTGCTTCTTTCACCATCTGAATAAGCAATTTCTTCTACTACATTTACTTTTCCTGTAAAGAAATCAAAATCTGTTTTTACATATGTAAATCCATTTATTCTTGATATTACTTGTGCTGCATCTTTTCCTAAACCATTTAAAATAACTTTTAAAGGTTCTTTTCTTACTTTATTTGCAGATTTAGCAATTCCTATAGCACCTTCTGCTGCTGCAAAAGATTCATGACCTGCTAAAAATGCAAAGCATTTTGTATCTTCTGATAATAGCATTGAAGCTAAGTTACCATGTCCTAAACCAACTTTTCTATCGTCTGCAACAGATCCTGGTATACAGAATGATTGTAAACCTTCTCCTATTGCTTTTGCTGCTTCATGAGCTTTTGTGCATCCTTTTTTTATTGCTATTGCTGCACCTAATGTGTATGCCCAAGCTGCATTTTCAAAACATATTGGTTGAACTCCTTTTACTATTTCATATGGGTTAAACCCTTTATCTGTACATATTTTTAATGCATCTTCAAAATCTTTTATTCCGTATTTTTCCATTACTGGTTTTATTTGATCAATTCTTCTTTCATAACTTTCAAATGTTACTGCCATTATTATTCCTCCTTAATTTTTATTTTTATTCTTGACGTGGATCAATAACTTTAACTGCTTCATCAAATCTTCCATATTTTCCTGAAGCTTTTTCTATTGCTTCCATTGGTTCTATTCCAGCTTTGATGTTATCCATCATTTTTCCTAGATTAACATATTTGTAACCAATTATTTGATTATCTTTATCTAGACCTATATCTGTTATATAACCTTCTGCTAATTCTAAGTATCTAGGACCTTTAATTGCTGTACTATATATTGTACCAACTTGGCTTCTATGTCCTTTTCCTAAATCTTCTAGTCCTGCTCCTATTGATAATCCACCTTCTGAGAAAGCTGATTGACTTCTACCATATACTATTTGTAAGAATAATTCTCTCATAGCAGTATTTATAGCATCACAAACTAAATCTGTATTTAATGCTTCTAATATTGTTTTCCCTACTAATATTTCTCCTGCCATTGCAGCTGAATGTGTCATTCCGCTACATCCTATTGTTTCAACTAATGCTTCTTGGATAATTCCTTCTTTAATATTTAATGTTAATTTACATGCTCCTTGTTGTGGTGCACACCATCCTATACCATGTGTGAATCCAGAAATATCTTTAATTTCTTTTGCTTTTACCCATTTTCCTTCTTCTGGTATTGGTGCTGGTCCATGATCAACTCCCTTTGCAACTGGGCACATATTTTCTACTTCTTTTGAATAAATCATTTTAATTGCTCCTTTCAATTTGTTTATATATTAATTAATATTTTAATATCTGATTTTTTATATCTCTTTTGTCTTCTAAAGCTTTCATTTCATCTTCTTTTACATATCTTATATTGCTATCCCTACTATTAGCCTTTATTGTTTGAAATGGTGCTTCATACATTGGTTCTGTATAGACTTTTGTTTTTTCTTTATTGTACTTACATTCTTGTAAGTATTCTTGTATTACTCTTTTTTCTTTTTTTGTATAACTTGTAATCGGAAATCCTAAGTATTTATATCTAAATATTATATGCCTTTCATAACTATTAAATCTTGAGTCATTTATGTCTTCATAGTTATATTCAACATCAAATTTAAAATTTGCTATTGATATTACTATACTATACCATTTTTCTTCTCCTAATTTTATATGCATATTTCTTAACTTTTTTATCTCTGCATACAACTTATCTGCTAATTTATAATACTCTTCTTCATCTATATTAAATTTATTAGGAATTTCATATACATTTACTGGCTTTTTCTTTAATACTCCTTTGGGCACATAATAAAAGTACATTTCTCCAGTTTCTAAGTGATTTGGACGCTCTAATACAGAGGAATAAAGATATACTTTATCCCACTTTTCAGGAATCATATAAAATAATTGTTTCTGTATTTGAGTGTAAACTTCTCTTATTTTAGAATCTGTTATCACTTATTAAATCCCCTTTATCTTTCGATTAAACTTTCTCCTGTCATTTCTTCTGGTTTTTCTAATCCCATTATATCTAACATTGTTGGTGCTAAGTCTGCAAGTTTTCCCTCTTTTAATTTTACATCATCCATTCCAACTAGTATTAATGGCACAGGATTTGTTGTATGTGCTGTGTGTGGTTCCCCTGTTTTATAGTCTATCATTTGTTCTGCATTTCCATGATCTGCAGTTATTAATAATACACCATTTACTTTTTCTATTGATTTTACGATTTTACCTACACACTCATCTATAGCTTCTACTGCTTTCATAGCAGCTTCTAAACTTCCTGTATGTCCAACCATATCTGGGTTAGCAAAGTTTAATATTATTGCATCATATTTTTCATTTTCTATTTGTTCTACTACATTTTTTGTTACTTCATATGCACTCATTTCTGGCTTCATATCATATGTCTCAACTTTTGGTGAAGGTACTAATATTCTATCTTCTCCTTCATATTGTTTTTCATTTCCGCCATTAAAGAAAAATGTTACATGTGCGTATTTTTCTGTTTCTGCAATTCTAAGTTGTTTTAATCCATGTTTACTTATATATTCTCCAAATGTATTTTTCAATTCTGTTGGTTTAAATGCCACATGTACATTTGGCATTGTTTCATCATATTGTGTAAAACATACAAAGTATAAATCCATTTTTTTTGTTTCAAATTCATTAAAGTCTTTATCTACTATTGTCCTTGTTATTTCTCTTGCTCTATCTGGTCTGAAGTTAAAGAATATTACTGAATCATTATTTTCTATTGTTGCTACTGGATTGTCTCCATTATATATTACTGTTGGTTCTACAAATTCATCAAATACTTCTTTTTGATATGATGCTTCTATTGCCATTTCTGCTGATGTTGCTTTTACACCTTCTCCTTTTACCATTGCATCATATGCTTTTTGTACCCTTTGCCATCTTTTATCTCTGTCCATTGCATAGAATCTACCAGAAATACTTGCTATTTTTCCAACACCTTTTTCTTTCATTTTTTCTTCTAATTTTAATATATATCCTTCTGCTGATGCTGGTGGAGTATCTCTACCATCTAAAAAGCAATGTACGTAAACATCTTCAAATCCTTTTCTTTTTGCAAGTTCTAATACTGCAAAAAGATGTCTCATATGACTATGAACTCCTCCATCTGATAATAGTCCAAGTATATGTAATTTAGAATTGTTTTTCTTACAGTTCTCTATTGCTGCAACTAATTCTTGATTACTAAAGAAATCTCCATCTTCTATTGATTTTGTTATTCTTGTTAGTTCTTGATATACTATTCTTCCTGCTCCTATGTTAGTGTGTCCTACTTCTGAATTTCCCATTTGTCCTTCTGGTAATCCGACTGCTAATCCACTTGTATAGATTGTTGTTGTTGGATTTTTTCTCATTAGTTCATCAATATTAGGTGTATTGGCTAATTCTATTGCATTGCCTTCTTTATTAGGATTCTTTCCAAAACCATCTAATATCATTAGCATTGTTAATTTTTTGTCCATGTTGTTTTATCTTCTCCTTCTACTTTAATAATTAAATATTATAATTTACAATCTTTGCAAATTCTTCTGGTTTTAAGCTTGCTCCACCAACTAATCCTCCATCAATATCTGATGTTTCAAATAATTCTTTTGCATTTGTTGATTTTACACTTCCACCATATTGTATTATAACACTTTCTGCTATATCTTTTCCATAGATTTCTTCAATTTTTTTTCTTATTTCTTTAATACTATTATTTGCATCCTCAGAAGTTGCTGTTTTTCCTGTTCCTATAGCCCATATTGGTTCATATGCTATTATTGTATTTTTTACTTGTTCTGGTATCAATCCATCCAACGCAAGTTTTACTTGTGTTGTTATTATTTCTTGTGTTTTTCCTTCTTCTTTTTGTTCTAATGTCTCTCCTACACATACTATAGGTTTTAATTCGTTCTCAAATGCTGTTTTAATTTTTTTATTAACTGTTTCATCTGTTTCATTAAAATATTGTCTTCTTTCAGAATGTCCTATTATTACATATTCAACACCTATAGATTTTAACATTTTTCCTGAAACTTCTCCAGTGTATGCTCCAGATTCTGCAAAGTGCATATTTTGAGCGCCTATTTTTATATTTGTATTTTGTGCTGATAGTAGTGCATAAAATAAATCTGTATATGGCACACAAAGTATTACTTCATTTTGTGTGTCTTTTACTAATGGTTCAAACTTTTCTATATATTCTATTGCTTCATTTGGCAACATATTCATTTTCCAGTTTCCAGCTATTACTTTTTTTCTCATTTTTGCCTCCTTTATTTGTCCAATAAACATTCTATACCAGGTAATTTCTTTCCTTCTAGGAATTCTAATGATGCTCCTCCACCTGTTGAAATGTGTGAGAATTTATCTGACAATCCCATTCTTTCTATTGCCGCTGCTGAGTCTCCTCCACCTATTATAGTTATCGCATCTGAATTTGCCAATGCTTCTGCTATTGTATCTGTTCCTGCTGCAAATTGTTCAAATTCTGATAATCCTAAAGGTCCATTCCATACTACTGTTTTTGCAGATTTTAATTCTTCTACATACATTTTTATTGTTTCTGGACCTATATCAAATCCTTCCCATCCATCTGGTATTTCTGTATATTTTACTACTTTGCTTTCTGTATCTGGTTTAAATTCTTTTCCTACTTTTGTGTCTACTGGTAGCATTAGTTTAACGCCTTTTTCTTTTGCTTTTTTCATTATGTCTTGTGCTAAATCTAATTTATCTAATTCACATATAGAATCTCCTACACCATATCCCATTGATTTAAAGAATGTATATGCCATTGCTCCACCAATTAGAAGTGTGTCTACTTTTTCTAATAATGCCTCTATAACACCTATTTTATCTGAAACTTTTTTTCCTCCTAATATTGCCATAAATGGTCTTTTAGGGTTTTCTAATGCATCTCCCATAAAATTAATTTCTTTTTCAATTAGGAATCCTGACACAGCTGGTAAATACGCAGCTACTCCTGCTGTTGATGCATGTGCTCTGTGTGCTGTTCCAAATGCATCATTTACATATATATCTGCAAATGATGCTAATTTTTTAGCAAATTCAGGATCATTGTCTGTTTCTTCTCTATGAAATCTTACATTTTCTAATAAAACAACGTCTCCTTCTTTCATGTTGTCTGTTAATTCTTTTGCACTAGGTCCTATAACATCTTTCGCAAGTTTTACTTCTTTTCCTAATAATTTTGATAATTCTTCTGCAACTGGTGCTAAAGAAAATTCTTTCTTGAATTCTCCCTTTGGTCTACCTAAGTGTGAGCATAATATTACTTTTGCATTATGTTCTATTAAATATTTGATTGTATCTAATGCTGATACTATTCTTCTATTATCTGTTATTGTTCCATCTTCTTTTTGAGGAACATTAAAATCACATCTTACTAATACTTTTTTTCCTTCAACATCAATATCTCTTACAGTTTTTTTGTTCATAATCTTTTCTCCTTCTAACAACAAAGGAACGAATTTCTTCGTTCCTTATTTTTTGTTCTTATTTTTATTAAACGAAGTTAACTTCTTCTTTTATCAAATAAATTTCTTATTTTGTAGCTATATAGCAAGCAAGATCTACTAATTTATTTGAATATCCCCATTCATTATCATACCATGCAACTAATTTTACAAATGTATCTGTTAATTGTATTCCTGCTGTTGCATCAAATATTGATGTATGTTCATCACTTATAAAGTCTGATGATACAACTGGTTCATCAACATATTCTATTATTCCTTTGAATTCATTTTCTGATGCATTTTTCATTGCTTTGCAAATTTCTTCCATTGTTGTAGTTTTTTCTAGGTTACATGTTAAATCTACAACTGACACATCAACAGTTGGTACTCTGAATGCCATACCTGTTAATTTTCCGTTTAATTCTGGTATTACTTTTCCTACAGCTTTTGCTGCTCCTGTAGATGATGGTATAATGTTAGCTGCTGCTGCTCTACCACCTCTCCAATCTTTTTTAGATGCTCCATCTACTGTTTTTTGTGTTGCAGTAGTTGAATGAACTGTTGTCATTAATCCATCTTTGATTCCAAAGTTATCATTAATTACTTTAGCAAGTGGTGCTAAACAGTTTGTTGTACAAGATGCATTTGATATTATATTCATACTTGGATCATATTTATCATTATTAACTCCCATTACAAACATTGGTGCATCTTTTGAAGGAGCACTAATTATTACTTTTTTTGCTCCAGCATCTATATGTGCTTGTGCTTTTTCTAATGTAGTGAATACTCCTGAACATTCTAAAACATAGTCTACTCCTAATTCACCCCATGGTATATTATGAGGATCCATTTCGTTATAAACTTTTATTTCTTTTCCATTTACTATTAAAGTTCCTTCTTTTGATGAAACTTCTCCATCAAATCTTCCATGTACAGTATCATATTTTGTCATATAAGCCATGTAGTCTGCTGCAACAAATGGATCATTTATTGCTACTACCTCAACTTCATCTTTTTTTAATGCTGCTTGGAATGCTAATGTTCCTATTCTTCCAAAACCATTAATTCCTATTTTAACTGACATAAAAATTCCTCCATTCTGATACATTCTTTTGTACCATATATATTCGTCCTCTCTAAGACTTTATTATTTTATACCAAAAAAGAATACTTGTAAAGTATTCTTTCCCATTTTTTAAAAATTATATGCACTATTCGTTAACTATTGTTTCTGGTGCTTGTTCTTTCTTTTTTCCAAAAGTAACTTCTTGGAATAAGAAATCATGTACTTTTTGCCATGTTATTTCTTGATATAAAAATTCATTAATTTCTTTTTCAACCTTTTGTTGTTTTGGTGTTAATTCTATGTTAACATCTTGTAACCAAAATGCTTTAAACTCTCCCCAAAATCCTCTTGTTGTAGGTAGTGTTGTATCTACTGGTTTAAACATATCACTCATTATTATTCCTCCTCATTAGTAATAATATACATTATTTACTATATTTATATTACAAAACAAGTTTTTTTTCAATAGTTTTTATATTAAATGTTTATTACACAATTATTACATAAATATTACATTATTAGTTTTCCTAGCAATTCTGCACCTTCTGTCTCTATAATATGCACTTTTTCTATCTTATTATGATGTTTATCTATATCATTATTCTTTACTTTTACTACCATATAATTTTGAGTATGCCCTTTTATATAGTCTTTGTCTTTTTCTTCGAATAATACTTCTACAGTTTTTCCTATCATTTCATTATTGTAATTTAGTTCATTATTATTTGATAATTCTATTATTTTTTTACTTCTTTCTTCTTGTATTTTTGGTGATATTTGGTTTGGCATCTTATCTGCCTTTGTGCCTTTTCTTCTTGAATATTTAAATACATGCATTTTATAGAATTTTATTTCTTTTAAATTATTATATGTAGTTTCAAATTCTTCTTTAGTTTCCCCTGGAAATCCTACTATAATATCTGTAGTTAGAACTACATCATCATATCTTTTTCTTAATAAGCAAACTGCAGCTTTAAATTCTTCTATTGTGTATCTTCTATTCATTCTTTTTAATGTTTCATCACATGCACTTTGTAATGATAAATGAAAATGATGACATATCTTATTTAGTTTAGTTAATCTGTTTAAAAACTCATCATTTATTATGGTTGGTTCTATTGAACCTAGTCTTATTCTTTCAATTCCTTCTATTTTGTTTAATTCTTCTAGTAAATCAATTAAGGTTGTACCGTCTTTGAAGTCTTTTCCATATGAAGCTATATGTATTCCTGTAATAACTATTTCTTTTACTTCATTTTGTGCTAAACTTTTCACTTCGTCTACAACACTTTTAATTTTTCTACTTCTTACTTTTCCTCTAGCATATGGAATTATGCAGTATGAGCAAAATCTATCACATCCATCTTGTACTTTTATAACTGCTCTTGTTTTATCCATGTGTACAGTTGTACCAAAGTCTACAAATTCATCTTGGTGCATAACATCTTCTAAATGTGTAATTTTATTTTTATTGTACTCTTCTACATATTTTACAATATTTTTTTTCTCGTTATTTCCCAATATTAAATCAATTTCATCTATTTCTTCTAGTATATCTTTTGCTACTTGTGCATAGCAACCAACGGCAACTACTATTGATTTTTCATTTAGTTGTTTTGCTTTTCTTAACATTTGTCTTGATTTTTTATCTGACATATTTGTAACTGTGCAAGTATTTATAATGTATATATCTGATTTTTCATTAAATTGTAATATATTATAACCCGCTTTTATAAATTGCTGTTCCATTGCATTTGTTTCATATTGATTTACTTTACACCCTAATGTGCAAAATGCTACTGTTTTCATTTTTATATTCTCCATTTTTATTTTGAGAGATGTAGCCATGAACGGGCGCACCTCGGAAATTATGCACCACGTTAAACTTAATACCGTATTGTGCCATAACATTTTTCAAATCGTTCTGTAAATCAGATTGCGGGTTAATCATGACCGCCTTTAAATCAGAAATCAATTGCTTTACATTCTTAACCTCAAATTGCGATATAACATTTGAGTCTTGCTCTCCAATGATCTGACAAAGCCTTAGCCACGCTCCCATTACCATTGGGTCGACCGTTGCCGTTTTCGATATTCGGAAAGCACCACCAGCAACTAGAGTGTCCAACTTTGAAATGTCGCTCATATGAAATG